>JBAUGM010000653.1:0-42689 GCA_049679725.1 Tepidisphaeraceae bacterium | reverse complement strand
GGCGCATGCGCCGGTGGGGATTCGTTGCCCTGGCGGTCGACGCCGGTGATGGCGTAGAAGGCTCGGCCTTGGACCGGCGCCGACCAATCGAGGTAACGGGTCTGCGACTTCAGCGGCGAAGCAATCCGCCGCTTCTGGCTCACCTCGGGCTTGCCGGTGGCACTGAAGTAGACGTTGTAGTAGCGCACGTCCGCCGCAGGCAACGCCGTCCACTTCAGCCGATATTGACCCGGCTCGTCGCTCTCCTTCGTGACGGTGAAGCCTTCCACGGCAGGGGGTGCGGTCTTGTCAAAGTCCTTCTGCGCGGGGAGCTCAGAAGCGGTGGACCCGGAAGCCGCGACGGTCACCTTCAGCGCGTTGCTCGTCACGTCGCTCTCGAGCGTCGACCATTCCTCGGCCGTCACCGCGTAGATGTAGGACTTTCCCGCCGGCGCGGAAGAGTCGGCGAACTCGTACGAAGCCTGGATCGCGCCGTCGACGCGGGCCGGCACCGCGTCCGGCGTGAGGTCGACGAACGGCCCGGCGGGCGTGTCGGCGCGGTAGACGTGGAAGCCCTTGGTCTCCACCGCCAGCGGCGCCGGCTTCCACGTCAGCCGCACACCGTCTCCTTTGCCCAGTGCCAGGTCGGTCGGTGGATTGGGCCGGCGGAGGACGGCGACGTAGATGCCGGTCCACTGGTCGGTCGGCATGAGCATCGCGCTGTGGAACCATACCTTCGTCGCGTCGCGGCTGAGCAGCGGGCGCGGGACCGAGTGGTAGGGTCGGAGATCATTGTTATCCATGCCGCTCCAGACGAGCTTGCCGGAAGAGCGGTCCTGCTTCGTGCCGCCGCGTGCGTCGGAGTGGGTGTAGCAGAGCACCGACGCCTTGCCCGGCGTGCGGATGTCGCCGAACACGATCGCGTCCGACTCCTTCACGCGCCGGCGCCATTCCGCGCTGGGGACGCCGATGTGGGCGGCGAAAAAGTGCGCGTCAAACGCTTCGCCACCCGCCACGTGCCCGCCGGCCGCGTCGGTGATGAACCGCGGGGCCTGGGCCGGGTTGGAGTAGTCGCGGCTGTAGAGGCCGTAGGCGCCGATCTTCTTTCCATTCACCGTTGCCGGGCCGCTGAAGTAGAGCCCGATCGTCGAGTCGGCGAGGCGGCGGCCGTGCGATTCGTACTGCCCGAAGGGGTTGACGCCGGCGTCGCTGCCGACCTTGCCGTGGACGGGCTTGCCGTCCAGGCCCTTGGTGACGTCAAGCGTCCAACCCAGGTATTCGCCGACACTGGTCATCGGCCCGTAGTTCCAGACGATCTGGTTCGACGTGCCGCCGAACATCAGCGAGTGGAACTGGTAGTTGTTCTTCGCGTCGTGCAGGACTCTTCCTTTCTCGTCCTTCACTTCGGGCAGGCCGTAATCAAAAGGATGATGGGAGTAATAACCCGCTTCGCCGCGCCCTTTGGCGAGGTTGATGAGGTGGATCTCGGGCATGTAGGGGAGCTTGCCGGTGGCGCGGTCGGGGTCGGCGTTGAGGTCCTGGATGAGCAGCTTCCGGTCGCGCGAGATGGCCTGGATGATCTTGCGGTGCGGCGTGGCCAGAGCGGCGATCAACTCGGCCCGCGAGGGGTGGCGGGCGTCGTCGCTGAGGGTGAGCTGGTAGAGCTTCTCGCCGTCGGCGTAGTAGGCCAGCGTGGGGTCGACCGGGTCGAGAATGTTGAACTTCCCCGGCATCCCGTCGGCGCGTCGCGGGGGCTGGCCGGCGTCGTCGACGATCTCGACGATCATGGCGCGCTGATCGGAGTAGTCGGCGTTCATGAGGTAGTTCTTCCCCATCCACGGCGTCTCCTTGAGCTTCCCGGTGTGATCGATCAGCGCGCGGTTGCCCATGAACAGGATGCGCCGGCCGTCCACCGTCCAGACGGGTCGCCCCAGGTCCCCGTGCCCGATGTCGTTGGCCAGTTCGCGGGTGAGGCTCATGACCTCATGCCCGCTGACGAGGTCCTTGAAGAAGACCGTCTCCGGCTGCATGACGCCGGCGTCGTCGAAGAGCTTGTGAAGGGGTTTGCGATGGAGGTTGTTGATCCGCGCGGTCAGCTCCTGGAGGTCCTGGCAGACGCGATAGGGCTCGGTGAGAACAGCGTGTGGGACGGGATCGTCGTATTTGACAGGCTCGGCGGCACGGACGACCGCGGCGCACGCGAACATCACAGCTGCCGAAGAGAATAAACGACACGTTACAGATCGAAGCGTGGCTGGCATAGGGTTCACCGCATTCCCACAAGCATCAAAAAAATACGAGTTGAACCACAGAGACCACAGAGCGAGAAATCGGGGGAGATACGATGGTTTACATGATCTTCTCCGTGGTCTCTGTGGTTCAATTATTAGAAGTTCTAAAGAAGATTCGGCCGCGCGAGCGGGAATCACTGAAACGTGAAGTCGATTTCATGCTCGCCCGGCGCCAGCGTCGGGACGGCGGCGACGGCGAACGTCGTGTGCTTGTCGTGCCACGAGCAGTAGCCCGCCGGCCCGCCCGGCCGCAGCGATTTTCCGTTGACGCGGACCCGATGGACGAGCCATCGCCCCGCGATGCGGACCTGGAACCCGACTCCCGCCTGCAGCGCCGCCCCGTCGTACTTGACCTGTAGCGTCTTGGCCCGCGGGCGCTCGGGGAGGGCCGGCGCGAGCTGTTTGAACGACTCGGCCGCTCGCCACAGCTCGACCCGGCTCGCACGCCGCTCGGCGGCATTGGCGCCGACGGCGACGGCGCCGGCGTGGAACATCCCCACCGCCATCGCACAGGGGTACCCGCTGTGCGGAAGACACGGATGCCGCCGATTACCCAGCACCAGCAGCGGCTTGAGCCGGTTCACGCCGCTGCTCGCGCGCATCCGCGCGGGGTAGCACACCTCGTTGTGCTCCGCGTTTTCCGTCAAGAACACCAGCGACTTGAATCGGCGGTACGCGTACAGCGTCGAGCTCGGCTGATCGAGGCCGGGCCCGCCCCACCCCGGCCATGACAGCGGATGCACCACGTGCGGAATGCCGGACTTCTCCCCCCCGACGGCCATCGCGCGGGCGATCTCGTAGAGCAGGTTCTCGTCCTCCGTGTACGGGCGCGTGGGCGGGAAGAGCACCATGTCGTGGCTCCATCCCGCGTGGCCGCGCGCATGCATGTCGACGTACACCTCAGGCGCCAGCTCTTCCGCGACCCGCTCCAGCGCGCGGCCTTCCGGTGACGTCGCGCCGGTCGGCGGATGGTCGAGGTTGGGCTTGATCCCCGCCGGCGTCTCGTAGGTGTCGCGCTCGGCGGCGTCGGGGCTGACGTTGGGCATCACCACGATTTTCTGCTTCCGCAGCAGCGGCCGCCCGTCCGGCGAGAGGAGGTAGTCCAGCAGTTTCAGCGCCGCCAGCCTGGCCGACTCTTCGTTGCCGTGCTGCCCGGCGGCGACCAGGACGTGCTGCTTGTCGAGATCCGCCTGGCGCAGGTCGGTGATGGTGACCGCGTCGATCGACCTGCCCTCCGTCGAGTGCATCACGGTGCGCACGCTGACCAGATCGGGCTTGCGCGACTGAAGCAGCAGGATCCGCTCGCGGACTTCCTCGCTGTTGGGGCTCCGGGACAGGATTGGCGGCCCAGGACGGGCGGAGGGCTGAGCCGGGCGGCGACGGCGGGGCTTGGCCCGCGCTCGGGACGGCCGTGTCGCGGGCTCGGTCGGCATGCGCGGCCATCCTAGGAAGTCAGGGATCTGCTTTCAAGCCAATTTATCATTGCAAGATAATCAATCATCATGGATGATATGCCTGCCGAGCCATTGAAGGTGGTGATCAGGATACTCTAGAGCGCGAAACCCGCACTCAGTCCTGATGCCCTCAATCCTCTTGGGGAGCTCTCCGTGCCGCACAGTGAACTGGTTCAGTCTCTGCTCCGCGCCGTCGATGTGATCGAGCTCGTGGCACAGTCGGAGCGCGGGCTCTCGCTCGGCGAGGTCTGCAACACCCTGGGGCTCAAGCAACCGACGGCGCACAATCTCATCCGAACCCTCATCGCGCGCGACTTCGTCGAGAAGACGACCTCCCCGGTGCGATACCGTCTCGGGCCCGCCGTCGCCCGCCTGGCCGACGAGCGGCAGAACCACTCGCTCGTGCGCCAGGCGTCGCTCATGATGAACGACTTGTTCGAGCGCTTCCGCACGCTGCTGCCGCCTCGGTTCGGCCCGCAGGAAGAGGCAACGCTCAGCTTCTCGCAGTACATCGGGGGAGAGGTCGTCATGCTGCTGCGGCTGCGCATGCAGCACCCCGGCGTGCTGGAGAGGCCCAAGCATGTCATGAGCGCCTACCAGAGTGCGGCGCCGCTGGCGTTTCAGGCATTCTGGTCGCCGGAAGAGCTGGAGGATTATCACGGCCGGCACCCGTTCCTCGATCAGGGCGCGCCGATCTGGAAAACCCGGGAGCGCCTCGACATCTTTCTCAGCCGGGCCAGGCAGCTGGGCTACGTGCAGCCCCCGATCTTCCCCGCCGGTCAGTTCCGCGTCGCGGTGCCGATCTTCGGAGATGGCCACCGGCTGGTCGGCGTGCTGGGCGCCGGTATCTGGCTCAAGACCGTGATCACCGACACCCGGCGGCTGGTCAGGGAAATGATCGAGGCGAGCACGCAGATCGGGGAGGCATTTTGAAGGCGGGCACGCCCACACGTTCGATGTTCGGCGTTGGATGTTGGATGTTCGGCGTTCGCGCTGCCCCTGCGCGCCGAACATCGAACATCGAACATCCAACATCGAACATCCAACGTGCGGGCGCTTCCGCCGCCACGCTCTTCCGCTTCTGGCTGCTGGCTGCTGGGTGCTGGCTTCTTGATCCCGCTTCCACATCGGGAGAAGTGACCCTTCGCCTGGAGGTTCCGCCCGCCGGGATTCGTGGGCCCAACGCGGCGGCGGAGCGGGCGGTGCTGACGGCGTTCAGCCAGGCCAACCCCGACATCCGCATCGATCCCTACGTCCGCCTGCGCATGCAGGGACCTCGCGCCGAGGCGACGCTGTACATGGCGATGGCCGGGCAGAGCGCGCCCGATGCGCTGTACGTGAATGCGCGGTCGATGCAGAAATTCATCGAGCAGGGGTTCCTCTGCCCGCTGGACGAGTACCTGAGCGACGAGATCCGCGCCGATCCGCTGTTTCAGAAGCTGCTGCCGACGTTCTCGCGCGACGGGCGGGTCTACGCGATCCCGGCGCGCGTCGCGGCGGCGGCGCTGCTGTATCGCAAGGATCTCTTCGCCGACGTCGGCCTGGACCCGGAGCGTCCGCCGGCCACGTGGGATGAGCTGCTGGCGATGTCGCGCCGGCTGACGCTGCCGGAGCGGGGTCAATACGGCATCGTGCTTCCCGGCGGGGCGGACGCGGGGTGGCGGTTCACCAACTTCGTCTGGCAGGCCGGCGGGGAGATGGTCAGGCGAACCGGGACCGGCTGGCGGCTGGCGCTCGACGAGCCCCCGGCGGTTGCGGCACTGAAGTTCTATCGCGAACTGCGATGGGGAACGTGGCAACGCGACGGGAAGGACCTGCAGGGCTGCATGCGCGTCGATTCGACGGGTCAGTCGATCCAGCACGTGGTCGAAGGTCGCGCGGCAATGACGATCATCTCGACCACCGGAGACATCGGCAAGTTCATCCCCGACCCCGCCATCATGGGTATCGCGCCGCTCCCCGCGGGGCCGGCGGGTCGGGCGGCGATGCTCGAGGGGGAGTTCTGGGGCATCAACTCGATGCTGGCTTCCGATGCCGCGCGTCGCGACGCGGCGTGGCGCTACATCCGATTCGTGAGCAGCGATGAGGCCAGGCGGATCCAGACGCGCTCGTATGTGGAGTCCGGCGCCGCCAGCAGCGTCCCGCCGGACTGGTTCGAGAGGTTCGGCTACGCGTCGGAGTTGCAGTCGCTGCCGCGGGCGTGGGTCGAGTTTAGCCGCGACCTGTTGAAAGACGGGCGGCTGGAGCCGTACGCGCCGGGGTATGACCAGGTCGCCACCGACCTGCTCTCGCAGCTCGATGAGGTGCTCTACGGCGAGGACGCCGAGCCTCGGCAGGTGCTGGCGGCGATCAGCGATCGCGGCAACGCGGCGTTCTTCGCCGCGACGCCGCCGCAGGTCGTCTCGCGCCGACGGACGGTCGCCCGCGGGGTTGCATCAGCGCTGGCGATCGCGGCGGCGGCGATCGTGGTCTGGCGGATTCGCGGACGTCGGGGGACGAAGGAACGGGAGCATTCTGGAAACGCAGGTCATCAGCAATCGGCAAGCGGCCCCGCGCGGCTCGCCATCCTGTTCCTCGCGCCGGCGGTGCTGACGATTCTCGTCTGGGACTATTACCCGCTCGTGCGCGGCGCGGTGCTGGCGTTCATGGATTACCGGGTGACGGGGGCGAGCCGGTTCGTGGGGCTCGACAATTTCATCTCCGTTTTCACGCAGGAATCGTTCTGGCGGGCGCTGGGGCAGACCTTTGTTTATGTCGCTATATCGCTGGGGATCGGGTTTGTTCTGCCGATCGTGCTGGCCATGCTGTTGTCGGAGATCACCTGGGGGCGGATGCTGTTCCGGACACTGTTCTATCTGCCGGCGGTCACCAGCGGGGTGATCGTGCTCTCCATCTGGAAGATGATGTACGACGGCTCGCCGCAAGGCGTGTTCAACCGCGTGCTGAGCTGGATGGCCGGGACGAATCTGGGCCGCCTGTTCACGCTCGCGACGTTCGCCGTGCTGTGGTGGGTAGTGGTGTCGGCGATTGTGGTGGCGGTGATCGACCGGATTGCGACGCGAGGGATGGGATCGGACACGCTTGCCTCAGCGCGGGCGCGCCGATGGAAGGCGGGCGCGGGCGCGGCGTGGGGGACCGGGGTGGCGGCGATGCTGCCGATCTGGCCGGGCGGTGGACTGCTCGGGGCGGGGTGGCTGGGGGGATGGAACCTGAGCACGCCGATCGCGTTTGTCGTCCATGGCGCGCTGGCGGGCGCCGGTGTCGTGACTCTCGCGGGGATTGTGGCGCGGTTTGCGTCGGGGCGCATGTCCGAGACTGGCGCCGACGGCGAGCAAGCTCGCCGGCTACACGTGCGGCGCCTGAAGACGCTTGCGATCGTCGGGGCTGGTGTCGTGGGTGTCGCTCTCGCGTGGCACCTCTCGCGCTTGCTCACTCCTCTGGACCGCCCGTACCCATGGCTTCAGGATCCAACCGGCTTCTGGGCGATGCTCTGGGTGATCGTCCCGGGCATCTGGGCCGGCGTCGGGCCAGCCTGCATCATCTACCTCGCCGCCCTGAAGAGTATCCCGGACGAGCTCTACGAAGCCGCAGACCTCGACGGCGCCGGGCCGGTGCAGAAGGCGTGGCACGTCACCATCCACTCGCTGCTCCCGCTCGTTCTCATCAACTTCGTTGGCGCGGTGATCGGCACGTTCCAGGCGATGGAGAGCGTGCTGGTCCTCACCGGGGGCGGGCCGGGCACGCGCACGATGACCCTCGGACTCGACGTGTTCTTCAACGCATTCACCCATCTCAAGTTTGGCTACGCGACGGCCCAGGCGTGGGTGATGGGTAGTCTGCTGATCGGGTTCACGGTGTACCAGTTGCGGACGCTGCGGGAGATGAAGTTCCGGCGGGCGGGGGCGTCTTGAGCATTTTGGATTTGCGATTTGCGATTCGACTGAATCCGAACATCGCAAATCTCTCGCGGGCGGTTTTACGAGTTCGACGACATGCCGATCATCGCACGAGTAGGACGACGAAAGCTTTCGACGCGGCTGCTGCTGGCGGCGATGTACATCGCGCTGACGGCGGGCGCCCTGTCGATGCTCTACCCGTTCCTGCTGATGCTCGCCACTTCAACCACAAGCGAGCCGGACGTGCGCGAGTTCCGGCTCATCCCGCGGTTCTGGTATGACCGCACCGCGCTCTACCGGCGCTTCCTCCATGAGAAATACCAGTCGATCACCGATTTCAACTCGACGCGCACGACCGAGGTCCGCGCCTGGTCGCAGATCGACCTCCCCGACATCGCGCCTGACCTCGCCGCGGCGCGAGTCGAGCCGTGGTGGCGATTCGTCGCGTCGCTGCAGCCGCAGGAGTTCGCCCTGTGGCATGTCGGCAAGCGCAGCATGCCCGGGAAGGTCGAGATGCTCTGGCGCGACTACCTGCGCCGGCGTTACAAGACTCCCCAGGACGTCGGCAGAAGCTTCGGGCGCGAGATCAACGCGTTCACCGAGGCGTTCGCGCCCTACGAGCGCCCGCAGGGCCGGCTCTGGCCCGGCGTCGGGGGCGTCGAAGGCGAGCGATGGGATGCGTTCAAAGCCACCCTGGATCCGAAGTACCGGCGGCCGATCGACGGGACGGACCTGTGGCGCACGTACCTGCGGTTCAAGTACGAGCGCGTGGAAGACCTGAACCGCGCCGCGGGGACCTCGCATGCATCGTTCGCCGACGTTCAGCTTCCCTCGCGGCGGCCTGCGGCGGCGCTGGCGGGGGACTGGGAGCACTGGGTCCGCAACGAGCTGGGGTATCGCTTCGTCGGCATCGATGACGGCGCGGAAACGTATCGGCGGCACCTGCTGACGAGCATCGGCCGCCTCACCGATATCAACGCGCGGCTCGGTACGAGCTACCCCGACGAGAAGAGCATTGTCTGGCCGCCGGCGCATCCGACGGCCGCGGAGCTGGACGCGATCAGCGGGTTTCTCCGAGCCGTTCCGCGCGGCGAGCAGCTTTCGGTGCGGACGCCGGACCTTCGCTACGCCGAGCAGGTGGCGGCGGCGGACGGCGCCGCGGCGTTGGGCGCCGGCGACGCATCGGGAAACGTCGTTCGCCCGCCGTACGAGGAAGAGGACCTCGTCACGTTCACGGCGGATGCGGGTTCGTGGCGGTGGTGGGCGCTGACGCGCAACTTCGGGGAAGTGATCGACTACATCGCCGTCCGCGGGCGCTCGCTGTGGAACACCGTTTTCCTGGTCGGGACGATGATCCTCGCCGCCGTCACGGTGAACCCGCTGGCGGCGTACGCGCTCTCGCGCTTCCGACTGAGCCGCACGGACCAGATCCTCACGTTCCTGCTGGCGACGATGGCGTTCCCCGGCGAGGTGACGATGATTCCGAATTTCCTGCTCCTGCGGCAGTTTCCGCTCTGGAGTTGGCTTGGCGGCTTCGTCGCCGCGGGATGTGTAGCATGGCTGCTCCTGCGATCGGCATCGCGATCGCGCCGCGATGAGTCTGGCCGCCTGCCTTCCGCGTTCGGATCGGCCATTCTGCTCCTCGCCGCCTTCGCGGCCGGCGTTTACCTGACTCCATTGATCGGTCGCGCCATCGGCGTCGACCTGGGACCGGTCAGTCTGCTCAACAGCTTCCCAGCGCTGATCCTCCCGCGGCTGGCCAACGGGTACAGCATCTTCCTGCTCAAAGGATTCTTTGACAGCCTCCCCGAAGAGATCTTCGAGGCGGCCCGCATCGATGGCGCAGGTGAGGCGCGGATGCTCTGGCAGATCGCCTTCCCCATGTCCACACCGATCCTCGCGGTTGTCGTGCTGTTCACGTTCACCGCCGTGTACGGGTCGTACCTGTGGGCGCTGGTGGTGTGCCAGGACGATTCGATGTGGACGATCATGGTGCATGTCTTCCAGCTCCAGCAATGGGCGCCGCAGTACGTCACCATGGCCGCTGCCGTGCTCTGTTCCATCCCCACGCTGCTCGTCTTCGTGCTGGCGCAGAACGTGATCATGCGAGGGATCGTGATTCCGGGACAAAAATAGGATGGGCGACTGGGCCACGGGCCCAAAGAGGAGCGCACGAATCTCGATCGTCGATCGCACTTGTCATCCTGAGGTACTCCGAAGGATCTGGCCGCAAACGAGAGGGTCTGCCCGATCGAGCCAGATCCTTCGGAGTACCTCAGGATGACAACCGCCCAATTCAGGATGTTTCGAGAATCGTGATCGCCTATTCAGCGTTTAGAAGGTTTGAGGTGCTCGTGAGCAATGAATCAGTGGGGATCGATCAGGAACCGGCCAACGGCAATGGCGAGTCGGCCATCGGGAATCCCGCGCGTGCGAATGGCGCGGGCCGGCCGACCTTCATCGTCAACACGCCTATCCGCGACCTGGAGGAGTATCGCCATCTGGCGCGCATCGCGTCGCGGCTCAAGCGTCACGGGCGCGTCGAAGTCAACATCAGCGCGCTGGCCGAGAAGGCGCGGCACGATGTCCCGGCGGGGGGCAGCCCGTGGCACGAGTACGCGGCGTGCAACCCGACGCCGGCGCAGTTCTTCCCCGACGAGCTGCTGGCGCCGTTCCTGCCCGAGCCGTTCGTCCGCAGGAACAGGGAGCTGCTGCTGGCCAAGGCGTCGATCCTGCGCGAGATGGGGCTGGGGGCGGCGTTCTGGAGCTACGAGCCCAACTTCCTGCCCGAGGCGTTCTTCGCCGCCAACCCCTCATTCCGGGGCCCGCGCACGGATCACCCGCGCCGCAGCCGGCGGGCCGAGTTCGCGCCCTGCGTCGACCTGCCCGAGACATGCGAGATGACCAGCCGGATGATCGCGCGGCTTGCCACGGCCGTCCCGGAGCTGGGCACGTACTTCTTCAAGACCAACGATGCGGGTCCCGGCCTGTGCTGGAGCGACTGGCAGTACGCCGGCGCCAACGGCCCCGCCGCCTGCCGGCACCGGCCTGTCGGGCAGCGCGTCCGCGGGCTGGTCGAGGCGATCCTGCAAGGCGGACTGCGCGCCGGCGCCGAGCTGACCGTCCACCTGACGGGCAACTTCACGCCCGGCGAGCTGAAATCGATCGAGGCCGAGCTTCCGCCCCGCAGCTTCTGCCGCGAGGCGCGGCGCGCCTCGATCAGCATCGCCAGCGGCGCCGACACCTGCTACCCGGTTCGCGGCGTGCTCGACCTGATCGATGTGCTCCAGCCGTTGCAGCGGCTGCGCGGCAACGAGTTCCGCGCCATCTTCGTCGATCTGCGTACGTTCTACGATCGCGGCTACGAGCGGCTGGACACCAGCGAGAAGATCATCGAGGCGATCGACGCGTTCCTCGCCCGCCCGGCGTTCGGGCCGATCGCTCCGCTCGATCTGGCTCGCCAGTTGTGCCAGACGTGGGTCGGAGCGGAGCGCGCCGACCTGCTCTTCGAAGCGCTGTACGACCTGCACGAGACGCTCAAATACAAGCGCGCCGCGCTGCCGCACGTCAGCGCGATTTACGGCGCCGTCTCGCTTCGCTACCTCACGCGCCCGCTGCTGGCGGCGCCCCAGAAGTTGACGGCCGAGGAGGAGGCGTACTTCCTGCCGCACGTGTTCAACGTCTGCCCGCAGCGGGCGCGGAACGACTACATCGACCTGCACGGCACGCGGCTGGTGCCGCAGTGGATGAGCCT
This sequence comes from Tepidisphaeraceae bacterium, assembly GCA_049679725.1. Taxonomy (GTDB): domain Bacteria; phylum Planctomycetota; class Phycisphaerae; order Tepidisphaerales; family Tepidisphaeraceae; genus DASYWJ01. The sequence goes on along the minus strand of JBAUGM010000653.1, from coordinate 31,315 downwards.
CGACGCTGCCGATCCGCGCGTCTGGCCCATCGCGACGGTGCGCGCGAGGCTCTTTGCCGTCGCTATGAGACTACAGCGGCTGGGAAACGCCGACGGCGGGCACTGGCGGCGCATGGCGACGGGGCTGCGGCTCTACGGCAACATCCTGCGAAGCTGCGGCAACTTCTTTGCCGTCCAGGTCATTCGCGATCGCAACGCCGCGCGGTTCGATTCGCCGCCTGCCCGTCCTCCTGCGCAGTCATCGGACAGGGGTCACCCTGACCTGGCGCTGCTGAACGACATCATGCGCGACGAGCTGGACAACGCCGCCGAGACCGCCGCGCTGCTGCGCACCCCCGACGGCATGGACGTCATCACCCACGCCCGCCAGCCTCAGGACGAGGACACCTTCCTGCTCGGCCCGGACCTGATCGCCCAGATCGAGCGCAAACAGCAGCTCATGCGCGACCATTGGCAGGACGCCGAGGAGTACTTCGCGACGCCGAACAAGTGATCGTTCGTGGCACGGGTTTCCAACCCGTGCGTTTCGACGAACACACGGGTTCTCAAGTTTGAAAACCCGTGCCACTGGCATCAATCCAGCGCCAGCCGGAGAGAAGATGGACAACCGAAGGAAATACGCCCTCGTCGGCGCTGGCTCGCGGGCGACGATGTTTCTCGACGCGATCGCGCGGGACTACCGCCAGAGCAGCGCGCTGGTCGGCCTGTGCGACGTGAGCCTCCATCGCATCGCCTGGCACAACGCGCGCCTGGCCGCCGAGTTCGGGCAGGCGCCGGTGCCGGCGTACCCGGTGGGCGAGTTCGATCGCATGATCCGTGAGCAGCGCCCCGACGCCGTCATTGTCGCCAGCGTCGATTCGACGCACCACCACTACGTCATCCGTGCCATGGAGCTGGGATGCGACGTCATTTGCGAGAAGCCGATGACGATCGACGCCGACAAGGCGCGCGCGATCTTCGACGCCATCGCGCGGACGGGCCGCCGGCTTCGCGTCACCTTCAACTATCGTTACGCGCCGCTGGCTTCGCGCGTCCGCGCGCTGATCGCCGGCGGGGCGGTCGGCGCGCCGCTGGCCGTTGACCTGCAGTGGGTCCTCGACACGTCGCACGGTGCCGACTACTTCCGCCGCTGGCACGCGGAGAAGGACAAGAGCGGCGGGTTGCTCGTCCACAAGTCGACCCATCACTTCGACATGATCAACTGGTGGATCGGGTCGTACCCCAAGACGGTTTACGCGATGGGCGACCTCAAGTTCTACGGCCGGCAAAACGCCGAGGGGCGGGGCCAGTCGCATCCCTACGACACCTCGCGGCAGGCGCCCCGGACCGATCCGTTTCGCCTTCGATGGGAAGATCACCCCGACCAGGAGCAGCTGTTCACCGGCGCCGCCGAGCGCGAAAGCGGATACGTCCGCGATCGCAACGTCTTCGGCGACCACGTGACGATCGAGGACACGATGGCCGTCACCGCGCGCTATCGCAGCGGCGTGATCTTGAGCTATTCGCTGCTGGCGTACAGCCCGTGGGAAGGGTTCCGTGCGTCGATCACGGGGACGAAGGGGCGGATCGAAGTGTACAGCCGTCACCGCGGGCACATCTTCAGCCCCGCCGAAGGCGCTGACGAAGCGGCCGCCGACGGACCAGCCGCCGACGACGCGACCAGCGAGATCAACCAGGTGCGGCTGTTCCCGATGTTCGGCATCCCCCACGATGTCGAAATCCCCCGCGCCGAGGGCGGGCACGGCGGAGGGGATCCGGTCATGCTCGCGCAGATTTTTTCCGACCGCCCGCCGCCCGACCCGCTCGGGCGCGCCGCGTCACACGTCGACGGCGCCGCGTCGATCCTGCTGGGCATCGCCGCCAACCAATCCATCGCAACCGCTCAGCCCGTCGATGTCGACAGCCTCCTTGAGTTGCCGGCTTGACGAACAGGATCCTGGAATCATGGCGGATACGAGACCCACCAACCTTGACCCCGCTATGCGGGCACGTGGGACGAAAGCTCGCTGGCCGACGCGATGCTTGGCTCGCTCGGGCACCGGATCCAGTCGGCCGCGTTCGAGTTCGTGCGCTGGGGACCGTCGTCGGGGCTGCTCCTGGGGCTGGCGACGGTGCTCGCGCTGGTGCTCAGCAACTCGCCCGTGGCGTTGGCGTTCCTGTCCTGGTGGGATACGCCGTTTGGCTTTCAGTGGGGCGCATCCACGTTCGCATTGACACTGCTCGACTGGGTCAACCACGGGCTCCTGGCGATCTTCTTTGTCGTCGTCGGGCTCGAGATCAAGCGCGAGTTCACCGTCGGCCACTTGGCCACCTTTCGCTCGGGGGCGCTGCCGGTCATCGCCGCCTTGGGCGGCATCGTCCTGCCGGCGGTCATCTATGCAGCGATCGCGCCGCCGGAGCTGCGGCATGGATGGGGCATTCCGATCGGGACCGACACGGCCTTCGCCGTTGCGCTGATCGTGTTGCTCGGCGATCGCGTTCCGGTCGAGCTGCGCGTGTTCCTGACCGCGGCGGTCATCATCGACGACATCGTCGCGATCCTGGTCATCGCGCTGTTCTACACCGGCGAGATCAACACGTCTTAGCGGCCCGGACCGTCCGAGCCGGCGCTGCGGAAGCTGGATGCGATCCATGCCCGGATCGATTCGCCCGCCGACAAGCTCCTTCGATCCGTCGAGCCGTGGTCGAGCTACGCGGTGCTGCCCATCTTCGCGCTGGCCAACGCGGGCGTCGCCTGGTCGCCCGAGGTGTTCCGCGGGCACGGGCGATTGATGCTCGCGATCACGGTGGCATTGGTGGTCGGGAAATCGATCGGCATCGTGACGGCCGCGTGGCTCGCGGTGCGGAGCGGCATCGCGGAAAAGCCCGAGGCTTACTCGTGGCGTCAACTTGTCGGCGCCGGCGCGCTGGGGGGAATCGGTTTCACGATGTCCCTGTTCATTGCTGGACAGGCGTTCCCCGACCCCGCTGACTATGCCGCAGCCAAGATCGCGATCTTCATCGCATCGCTCATCGCCGGCATGCTGGGAACGGCCATTCTCTATCCGCGACGCGACGAAGAGAGCGCCCCAGAACGAGCGGACGAAACCAGCGCTGTCGGCGCCGCTACGTGATTGGTCGAGCAGGAACCATGGGAATCTGCGACCCGTGGTTGCACGCGCCCGCCGCGTCATGTCGACCGTTGCCATCGCCCAGTAGCCTGGGAGTTTTCCGGAGGAACCCGCGCACAGCGTCACCGATGAAGCCAGGGCCGACCCGAGGAACAGCGAGAGGAACACGAACAGCGCGGCGATGAGTTGAAACTCCGGCGGGATGATGACGCGGTAGCGCCGGAACAGGAACGCGGGCACGAGCGTGAGCGCAATCACGATCCCCGTCAGGAAGAGGTTCTCCCAGTCGCGGCGAAGCAGGAACAGGACCATCCCGATCGCGAGCAGAAGCTGAAGGAGCGATGTCAAGGACAGGTACAGGTTTCGCTCGCCCGCCGGGTCAGAGTGTGGCCGCGCTTCGTTCGCCAACGGCTCTCTGGCTGTCACTTGGTATGCCATGTGACGGCGAGCGGGCCGAAATGGACGAGGCGACGGGCGCCGTTCTCCGAGGCGACGCGGACAGCATCGGCGACGCGCTCGTGCGGCGTCCGGATGGCGACAATGATGTGTCCCGCCTTCAGCTCGTCGATGTGCCGCGCCAGCACCCGCTCCTCCATGTCGCTGAAGAAGAAGCCGCCGACGCGTTCGAGCAGGTTCACCCCGTCATCTCCGGTCCGGTTCAGCAACAACGGAATCCGCGCGTCACGGTCAGGGGGTTTCGGGACGCCGGACGGCGCGAAGCAGCTTGGTCACCTCCACGATCGAGACCGGCACCAGCGCCAGTGCCGCGACCAGCAGCCACTCCCATGCAAATGGAACCGGGGCGACCTTGAACAGCGGCTGGACGAACGGCACGGTCAGCACGAGCAGTTGCAGCAGCGCGGAAACACCGATCGCGCCGATGAGCCAGGGGTTGGACAGGAACCCGAGCTGGGGCAGGGTGTAGCGTTCGCTGCGGCAGGCGAAGGAGAACAGCAGCTGCGCGAAGGCCAGCGTCGCGAACGCCGCGGTGCGGGCGGCGGGAAGGTTCGCCTCGTTCCCCCGGTAGACGACGTAGAACGCGATCGCGGCGACGGCGGCGTTCAGCGCGCCGTGGTAGATGATCCGACGACCACGCGCGAGCGTGATCACGCGCTCCTTCGGCGGGCGCGGCGGGCGTCGCATGACGTCCGGCTCCGGCGGCTCGACGCCCAGCGCCATCGCGGGGAGCGCGTCGGTCACCAGGTTGATCCACAGGAGCTGGATCGCCACCAGCGGCGCGGGCCAGCCCACGAGGATCGAGCAAAACATCAGCAGCACCTCGCCCGCGTTCGTCGCCAGCAGGTAGTGGACGAACTTGCGGATGTTGTCGTAGATCGTTCGGCCTTCCTCGACGGCGTTGACGATCGACGCGAAGTTGTCGTCCGTCAGCACCACGTCGGCCGCTTCCTTGGTGACGTCGGTGCCGGTGATGCCCATGGCGATGCCGACGTCGGCGGCCTTGATCGCGGGCGCGTCGTTCACGCCGTCGCCGGTCATCGCCACGACGTGCCCGCGCTGCCGCAGCGCGCCGACCAGCTTCATCTTGTGCGCTGCGGTGACGCGGGCGAAGACGGAGATCTTCTCGACCCCCGCGGCCAGGTCGTCGCTCACTGTGTCGAGTTCCGCGCCGACGACGACGCGGTCGCCGGGGCGGAGGATGTGCAGGTTCTCCGCGATGGCGCGGGCGGTGTCCGGGTGATCGCCGGTGATCATCACCGGGCGGATGCCGGCGGTGACACAGCGATCGACCGCTTCCCGCGCTTCATCCCGCGGCGGATCGATCATGCCCGCCAACCCCGCGAAGATCAGGTTCGTCTCACCGAGCTTGCGGTCTTCGAACGCCTTACGATAGGCCAATCCCAGCACGCGCAGCGCCCGCTCGGCCATCGCGTGGGCGGTCTGAAGGATCTCCGCTCGTCGCTGGTCGGTGAGTGGACGTTCCTGCCCATCGACCAGCTCGGCGACGCATTTCTGGAGCACGACTTCGGGCGCGCCCTTGGTGTACATGAAGAGCTGCTCGTCCTCGCCGCCCGCGCCCGGGCGCGCGACGACTGACATGGCCTTGCGGTCCGAACTGAACGGGATCTCGCAGACGATTCGGCGTTCGCGATCGGCGGCCTCGATGCCGGCCTTCATCGCGGCGACGACGAGCGCGCCTTCCGTCGGGTCGCCGACCACCTCCCACGAATCGACGCCACCGGCCCAATCGCCGTCGCGGCCGCGCGTGACCTGGGCGTGATTGCACCACACGCCGACGACCAGCGCCTGGAGGAGATCAGGCTCATTGCGCGGATCGACGGTCACCGCCTGCCCGTCGCCGCCGCCGTCCGATGCGACCGATTGGCCATCTCGCGTCTCCGATGCCGTCGCACCCAACGCCGCCGGGATCATGTCCTCCTGATCCAGTGTAGCGAGTGCCTGCGTGCCGACGATCGGGAGAAATGTAAACCGCGGGAAGGATCACGCCGCAGTCAGCGCGGGAAGGGCCGGGGTGGATTGGGTGCCGATGGTTGCCGACGGCGCGGCCGCGCGAAGGCAATCGCCTTTGACTTGCGAGGCGGCCAAATCAGATCATCGAGGCACAACCATCCTTTCGGAGCGATCGCCGAGTGACTTGAGCCGCCGCCCGGCGAAAAAACGATCCCGCACGCTATTTCGCGAAAAATCAGCGAAGGATGCCGCCAATGAGCGTGGGGAAAGTTTCGTGAGCGTGGGGAAAGTTTCGTGAGCGTGGGGAAAGATTCGTGAGCGTGAGAAACGTTCCGTGAGCGAGGGGAAAGTTCGGTGAGCGAAGGATGCCGCAAATTAGCGAAGGAAAAGAAAATTAAGCGAAGGATGCCGCGAGTGAGCGAAGGAAGCGGCTAACTAGCCTGGGAAGGCGCGAGTGATCGTGGGAGGCCGCAAATGAGCGGCCACGCGGTGTCAGTCCTTGATCGCTTCGATCCGGTCGGCGTGCACGATCAGCAGCTTGTGGGCGGGCAGCAACGTCTCGATGCGCGGCCAGGCGCGGGCGAGGACGGCGTGGTACTCGCGCAATCGCAGGTTGCCGAATGCAAGCCGCACGACCCACGGCGGCGGCGCGGACAGCATAATGCGGTCGGAGAAATCGGCGTCCTTGCTAACGATCGCTAAGCGATGCCCGCGGGCGTGCTCCCACAGCATCGTGTCGGTCGGCGAAGCGGCGAGGTCGGTCGCGTGCGTGATCGGCAGCGACGGCGTGAACGTGAGCCGGCGCGGGAGGTTCTCGTCCAACAAGTAGCCAGTCAAGCGACCGCCTGCACGGAGTAGTGGTGCTTCATCAGCCGGGCGGAATACGCGAGGCAGGCGAGCACATCATCGCGCGTGAGCGTGGGATAGTCGGCGAGCATTTCTTCGATGCTGTCGCCGGCGGAGAGGAACTCCAGCACGGTCTGCACGGCGATGCGCGTGCCCTCGATGGTGGGCTGGCCGTTGCAGATATCGGGGTGGATGATGATCTTGCGCATGTCACGATTATAGCAAGCGGTAAGTCGGGTCGATAGTTGGTACATGCGCGCCCTCTCCATCCGCCAGCCCTACGCTGAATTGATCCTGCGCGGGATCAAGACGGTCGAGTACCGCACGCAGCCGACCCGCGTCGTCGGCGAGCGGTTTCACATCTACGCGACGAAGAAGAAGAGGTCAGTGGCTGGTGGTCAGTGGCCAGTGAAGAGCGCGGATAACATCGTCGTGCCCCCCGAGAAGCCGCCACAGTGGATGATCGAGCTGGCCGAGCAGGTGGGGATGATCGAGCCCCATTTACTCAACGGCGCGCTGCTGCCCACCGGCGTGATCGTCGGCAGCGCGGTCATCGAGAAGGTGTCGCAGGTCGATTCCCGTTCGACAGGCTCTGGGCGGGCGATGTATCGCTGGCATCTCGCGAATGTCGAGCGCGCCAAGAAGCTCCGCAAGCCCAACGGCCATCCGCAACCGGTGTGGTTCAAGCCGTTCTGATCCAACGCTTACCCGGATTCATGCGGGCTTCTTCCGCTTTCGCCGTCGGACTGGCCGTCGCCGCCGCCATCGAATTTACGAAATTCGCCGCGCGGCTCGTAGCCGCCGCCGGTCACCTCGTAGCGCTTCCCGCCGGCGTGGATCTCGCGGACGGTCATCTCGTTGCGCGTGAGCGTGCCGGTCTTGTCGGAACAGATCACGGTGACCGCGCCGAGCGTCTCGACGCTGGGGAGCCGGCGGATCAGCGCGTTGCGCCTGGCCATCCGCTGCAAGCCCAGCGCCAGCGCGACGGTGACGACGGCGGACAAACCCTCGGGGACCGTCGCGACGACGATGCCGCTGGCGGTGCCGGCGGCGATGGTCGTGCCCATGTAGGCCATGTTCACGCGATCGCCCAGCGGCGCATCCGGCTCCAGTTCTTCGCGATGATCCTTGTCGGCCGGGACGGATTCGCCCGTGAGCGCGGCTTCCTCGGCGCGCAACGCGGAGGTGTTGATCAGCCGCACGTCGGCCGGCACGCGGTCGCCCGGCTCGAGGTGGATCAGGTCACCCGGCACGAGCTCGGAGGCGAGCAGGTTCTGCGATCGGCCGTCGCGGAGGGTCTTGGCGTGCGGCGACGAAAGCTTTCGCAGCGCCGCCAGCGCCTGCTCGGCGCGGCCCTCCTGCACGAAGCCGAGGATGCCGTTGAGGATGACGATGGCGAGGATGGCGAAGGCGTCGATCCACTCGCCCAGCACGCCGGAAATGATGGCGGCGGCGATGAGGATCCAGATGAGCAGATCGGTGAACTGCCGCGCGAGCCGTTTCCACCATGGTTCCGGCGGCGCGTGCGCCAGCTCGTTGGGGCCATTACGGGCGAGGCGTCGGGCGGCCTCGGCGCCGCTCAGGCCGGCGGCACCGTCCGTGCCGAGTTGGCCGATGACCGCGTCGATCGGCAGGGCATGGGCGGGCGTCGCTTCGGTCGCCGCGGGTGCGGCGGAGGGTGGCGATGCGACCGATTCGGTCATCTTGCGTCTCCGCGATGCCGGCGCACCCAACGTCGCCGGGATGATGGGTTGCCCGTGAAGACTCTAGGTCGTGCTTCCCAGTTCCGGCCTCTCGTACAGGTTCAGGTAAAACTCCAGCACGTGGACGCCGTCGATGTCACGCGTGCGGGAGAGCTCGAAACCCAGGCGGTGGTAGTAAGCGGCGACCCGCTCCTGCGCGTCGGCCGGGGCGTGCATCGCGAGTTTCAGCAGCCCGACCTCCCGGGCGTGCTCGGCGGCGGCTCGGACGAGGCCGCGGGGAACCTTCAGATCGCTCTGCCATGCCGGGCCGGAAAAGGGGACGCGCGCATATTTCCGCAAAAGGCTCGCGTCCCCTTATCCTCGCCCGCGTCCCCTTATCCTCGCCCAGCCGGTCCGCCAGCAACTTCAGCGTCCAACGCGCCCGACCTGCCGGAGGCTTGGAACAGCAGATCGCCACCAGCTTCGCCTCCTTGGCCCCGCGGCCGGAAAAGGGGCCGGAAAAGGGGACGCGAGCATATTTCCGCAAAAGGCTCGCGTCCCCTTATCCTCGCCTCCCCTTATCCTCGCCCCCTTATCCTCGCCGCCGGATCGCGGCCCAGGCGCTGCCGCCGGGATACGGCATCGAGTGGAGCGGCGCGTCGTACCAGGAGATCAAGGCGGGCAATCAGATCACGACCGTGCTCGCCTTCGGGTTGCTCGTCGTGTTCCTGGTGCTGGCCGCGCAGTACGAGCGGTGGTCGCTGCCCGTCGCGGTGTTGCTGTCCGTGCCGTTCGCGATGCTCCGCGCGCTCGTCGCGGTGTTCCTGCGGGGGTACGCGCAGGACCTGTACTTCCAGATCGGGTTGCTGGTGCTCGTTGGGCTGTCGGCGAAGAATGCGATCCTGATCGTCGAGTTCTGCGTCGCCCTTCGCCGCTCCGGGCGGTCGATCGTGGACGCCGCCCTCGAGGCGTCCAAGCTCCGCCTCCGCCCGATCATCATGACCTCGCTGGCGTTCATCCTCGGCGTGGCGCCGCTGGCGATCGCCTCCGGCGCCGGCGCCGCGCACGGGCTACTTCGACAAGCTCAACCTCATCCTCTACGGCAACGGCGACGAAGCCGGCGGCGAGCCCGTTTTCCACGGGTACGAAACCAAGCTGTACCCGGAGACGGGCTCGTTGCGCAATCCGACAACCAGGCGGCCGGCGCGATCTATGAACTCCTCCGCCGGGGCCGGAAAGTGCCTCAGAACGTGAAGGTGACCGGCGTGGATAATTCGCCCCTCTGCGACCTGGCCTACGTGCCGCTGACGAGCGTCGATTGCAATCGGATGACGCAGGGCGCGCTGGCCGTCGACTGCCTCCTACAGGTCCCCCGGCGCGAAAGGTGACGTCCACCAAAGTCGAACCGCAGCTCCGCACCCGCGAATCGACCCGCTCATAGCCCCCGCTCACAGCCCCTTGTCCCCTCCTGGACTCGTTCGCACCTGGCCCACTCGCGACGCGCGCCGGGCTGTACTTCCATCAATAGGATGCGGCGGAGGATGCGCAGGACGGATCGGCCGCCGCTGACGCATGTGCGTTGGGGTCGCGCACGGCGGAGCGCATGCCGATGGGCAGCAGGCTGACGATCGTGCCGACGATGATCTGCACGGTCAGGCTGATGGGCATGGCCCAGAGGAAGCTGATGGGGGGCTGCTGCTCGCCCGTCAACTCCCGCCAATAGTTGATCGTCGCCGCCGTCGCCAGGCCCGCGGCGGCGCCGACGAGCGTGCCGAAGCTCGTGGCGAAGCGCACGAAAATCGCCATGAAGAACAACCCGAACAGCGGCGCGACGAACAGGTTGACGACCTTCTGCGACAGCTCGAAGAGGTTGCCGCTGACCATGGCCATGATCGAGCTGAGCAGAACGACGAGGATGCCCAGCAGGACGGAGACCCACCGCGCCAGCTTCATGTCGCCTTCGGGCGTGCTGGGGGTCTTGCGGAATCGGTTGATCAGGTCGGTGACCACGACCGTCCCGGTCGCGCTGACGCCCGACGAGAGGCTGTTCATCGCCTCGGCCAGGAGCCCCGCGATGATCAGGCCGCTGATGCCGGCCGGCAGCACGGTGATGATGAAGCGGGGGAACAGATCGTCGGCGGACTCGAGCGCGGTCTTGCCTGGGGGAAGAAAGGCGGGGTTGGCGGTCGCGTACGCGTAGAGCGCGAGGCCCAGGCCGCAGAGCAGGATCTGGATGGCGCAGCCGGCGATGAGCGAGACGCCGAACATCGTGCGCGCGGCTTTGACGTCCTTGGTGGCGGCGTAGCGCTGGATTGCCATCTGGTCGGAGCCGGCGGTGCAGATATACCAGAACAACATGCTGCAGAAGAGCGCCACGATCGGCCGCTGGCTGTCTGGGCTCGTCGAGACCCAGCGCGGTTGCGCCCAGCCGCTGGACCATTCCTTGGGCCACCAGGCGGTGGGGTCGCCGAGGTACCAGGAGATCAGCCCGAGGGAGAGGAGCACGCCGGCGAAGAGCAGCATCGACTGCACCGCGTCGATGGCGACGATCGCCTTCAGCCCGCCCATCGAGGTGTAAACGATGGTGATCGCCGCGACGACGATGCAGATCCACCATCCGTCTTCGGGCGCCGCGCCGGTCATGGGCACGATCACCTTGGTGACCGTCGCGAACAGGATCAGCGCCATCCACAGCAGCCGCATGCAGAGGTAGAACGACACGCCGGTCTGACGCACCGCCAGGCCAAGCCGGCGTTCGAGCAGCTCGTTCCCGCTGGTGACGCGCAGGCGCATGAACACGGGGATGAGGTACCAGCCGACGATCCAGAAAATGAGCGGCACCGACGCCATTCCCGCGAGTGTGAGCGGGCCGTGGCGGATCATTTCGCCGGGGCGGGCGAGGTACGTCAGGGTGCTGAAGACGGCGACGAAGAAGGAGAAGCCCACCGCCCACGGGCTCATGTTGCGCCCGCCGACGAGGAAATCCTCAGCGGTCTTGTTGCGGCGGTTGTAGAACCAGCCGACGCCGAGCACGCCGATCGCGTAGAGGACCAGCACCGCCCAATCGAGCGCCTTGAGATGAACGGTCACGTTGGGCAAGGTTTCCACGATGCGGCGCTCCGGTTACGAAGATGATCTCACTCCTCGCGACACGGACTACCGCGCCCCGACTTCAACGTTGTCTCTTTTCACCGCCGCGACGTCGCGCCACGCGCCGTCATCGTCCATCGACGAAAGGGCGGCGCGGTTGACGCGCAACGTCTGCCAGCCCTCCGCCAGTGAGCACAAGGGCGCGGCCTTGCCCTCGACGTGATCGAGGAACGCGTGCTCCTGGCGGATGAACCAGTCATCCTGGTTCGGGAGCTGGAACGTCTGTTCCGTCCACTTGCCGCACGGCTCGGTCATCCACGCCCAGCGGCTGCGTTTGGTCTCCAGGCGCAGCGTTCCTTCCGAGCAGACGACGGTGATCGAAGATTCGTTGGGCGCCTGGTGCTGGTTCGTCGCGTAACTCGCGAGGATCGTATCATCGTGCCGGGCCAGGACGTTCACGGTGTCCTCGACGGTAACTCCTTCGAGTTTCAGGTGAGCCGCGTCAACCGCGATGCGCGTGATCGGGCCGAGGAGCCACTCGCAGAGGTTGAAGCTGTGGGTGAGGCTGTCCTGGATCGCGCCGCCGCCCTGATCGCGGCGGGCGTAGTAGATGTCGCGGTAGGCGGGGCGCAGGTGCGCGAATGGCTGGCCGGAGACGACGACGAGCTGCAGCGGCGTGCCGAAGCGCCGGCTGCACAAGGCGTCGCGCATCGCCTGGACGGCCGGATGGGCGCGGTAGACGTAGGCGACGGCGCCGGGCAGTTTGCGCTGCTCGACCGTTTCGACCAGCCGCGCGACGCCTTCTTCATCGACGGCGAGCGGCTTCTCGATCAGCACGCCGACCCCTGCGTCGGCCAGACGCTGGGCGACGGGGATGTGCGTCGGCGCGGGGGTGGCAATGACCGCGGCGTCCCACGAGGCGCGAAGCGCCTGATCGAGGTTGCCGTACGCTTCGTCGACGGCGTAGGTCGAGGCGACCGTCTGCCGCAGCTCGACGTTCGGCTCGCAGATGCCGACCTGGGCGCGCCCGGTGTTCGACATGCAGCGCACGTGGCGCGTGCCGATCGAGCCTGTGCCGACGATGAGAATGCGGTGACGAATAACTCTCACTCCTTACGTGGCTTGGGCGGCGTCTCGCCCGAGCTTTGCGTCCAAGCCCCGCGGGAACGCTCGGGCGAGACGCCCAAGCCACTGAAATTGTTTCACCGAAACACGATCGAATACAGGTCGCACTCGCGCATCACGAAGCGCAGGCGCACCGGCTTGCCGGACAGCGATGAGAGCGACGGGTTGCCCTTCCACGCGACGTCGAGCTCGATCTTGTCGCCGACGATCGGCGGGCAGTCGTCCAGCGTGAAGCCCGGCAGGGGTTTGCCGTCGGCGTCCTGAAGCTCGACTTGAACGCTGCCGCGCGCCGTGGTGCTGACGTTGAGCGTCAGCTTGTTGCCGGTGAAGGTGAACGGCTTCGTGACAAGCTCGCCGGCCTTTTCACCGGCGGTGGCGGAGGCGAAACCGTCGGTGCGCAGCGTGTAGCGATCGCCGCTGCGGTGGTAGATCGACATCTGGGCCTCACCCGTGGGCACGACGCTCAGGGCGGCATAGTTGGCGCGGTTGAGCCACGCCGCGGGGTCGAGGCCCGGGCGGATGAACGCCTGCGTGAACGGGCGATCATACTTCGCCGCGCCGGCGCGAATCGTCATGAAGAGGATCTCGGTGATGTTGGCGTCTTTGATGGCGGCGTTCTTCACGTCGAACTGCACGGCGTCGCCGCTGCGCCCGGGGATGAACCGGGTCGGCAACGCCACGTAAATGTGCGGCGCGCGGAAGTAGGGGTGGGTCTGGCTCGTGTACAGGTGCTCGCCGGGAAGGTTCGGATCGAGGGCGACCGGCGCGCTCCAGGTTTTGAAATCCGGCGACGTCGAACGGCTGATCGAGCGGAGCCGTTCCGGATCGGTCCACGTGCGGAAGAAGGCCACGTACTGCTGCTCGGCCTCCGACCAGAACGAGACGTTCTGCGAGTCGAAAGCGTGCCGCCAGCCCATCTGGTAGGGGATCGCCTCGTCGCGTTTTTCCCAGTGGATGCCGTCGGGGGAAACGAAGGCGTACAACCCCTTGCCCGCGGCGCCGGTGGTGCGCTTGTCGCCGGGCCCGGGATAACCGGCCAGCGCCTTGAATCGCTCCTTCGGGTCAACGTCCGCCCGCGCGTCCAGGAACGGCGCGAAGTTGGTCGCGTAGGGGGGCATCTTCGCCATGATGACGTTGTTGTCGCGCGAGCCGTTGACTTCGAACAGGCCGAGCTTGGGAAACGTCCACTCGATGCCGTCGCGGCTTTCGGCGTAGCGGACGATCTCGCCGGGATGGCCGGTGTGCGTGTCGCCCTTGTAGCTCGGATCGGTGCTGCGCCAATACGCGCGATACAGGTCGCCGTCCTTGATGACGGTCTTCATGTGCGCGAAGGGCAGCGGCGACTTGGCCATCGGGGTCTTCACAGGTTCGCGCAGCTTCAGCTCGACGCCGTCCGTGCGATCGATCAGGTGTCGATCAACGAACAGCTCGAGTTTCGACCCGAGGTCGATCGGTTGGCCCTGCGACGGCGCCGCCGCGAGCAGGAACAGCAGAAGCGAGCAGACGTGAAACCGTGCGAGCATGGTAATACCTCAGCTGGGCAAGGTCGCAGCCGACGCGGACACGTTGTCGAGCCAGTGCGGATAGGTTTGGCGAATGCCGTCGATGAAGCGAGCGAATCCCTCGTCGCTGACGCCCGCGTACGGCGGGAGCAGTCGCAGCGGAAACTCGGGCAGGTACCGTTTCACGAACATGAGGTCGAACGCGCCGTCCATGTGGGGTTCGGTGCCGACGGCTTCGCGCATCAGGTTGATGACGCCCTGTTGCTGCCGGCGCATCTCGGCGACGAACGCGCCGTCGCCGGCGACGCCGGCTTCGAAAAACCGCTGCGCCAGCGGCCAGTTGAGCGATGCGTACGAGATGAGGAATCCGGCATCGACGCCCAGCGCGCAGCCTTCAGCAAAGGCCTTCTCCGTGAGGAACAGCCGCAGCCGCGGGGCCGCGTTCTGCACGGCCAGCGCGTCTTCACCGCCTGCGCCGGCGAGCTTCACCGCCACGAGGTTGGCGAATGCGCCGGCGAGACGCCCATACTCCGCGGCGCTCAGCAGCCGCCCGGCGCGGCGGACGTTGTAGTGAAGAAACGAGCACTCGGGGAACCGCGTACACACGCGCTCGAAGAACGTGAATGCTTCCGGCTCCGTACACGTGCCCCAACTCGGCAGCGACAACTGGAACTGTCGTACGCCGATCCCCGCCGCCCATTCGATGCGGTCCAGCACCTGGGCGAGCGACGGGCTGATCAGCCCGATCATCGGCTCGGCGTCCTGGCTGCGCATCTCGTCGGCGAACGCGCGGGTGATCTGCTGGAACTGCCGGTCGGAGACGGCGTGCCCCTCGCCGGCGGTGCCGAAGAGGTAAAGGCGTCGCGTGCCGTGGGTCAGCGCGTGTCGAACGCTGCGCCGCAAGAGCGGCTCATCCAACTGGAAGTCGGCCGTCCACGGGATGCAGCACGTCCCGAGAATGCAGCGCGGATACCGTGGCGGCTGTCGGTTGGTGAATTCATCCATCAAACCACCCATTTTTGATCATCAGGACTATAACAGATTCCATCAAAGGCCGTCAAATGTAGGAACATTTAGACGATGGGCTACTTCGCGGGCGGTGGGGCGATGCTGCCGCCCTCGCTGACTTCCAGGGGCATGAGGATCTCTTCGTTGTCGTCGAGCGGGCGCTGGTTGCGGAGGATCTGACCGAGCGTGTCGAACGCGATCTGGCCGAGCTTCCATTCGTCGACCGTCACCGATTGAAGCTTGCACGGGAGGACGATGTCGCGGTTCGAGCGATCGCCGAAACCGATGACCGAAGCGTCTTTCGGGACCGTTCGGCCGAGGCGCTGGAGCGCGACGCACGTCACCGCGGCCAGTTGATCGGCGCTGACGATGAACGCGGTCGGCGGCCGGGGGTGCGCGAGCATGCGCTTCAGCTCGCGCTCCAATCGATCTTCCAATCCCGGCGGGACCGAGTCGGCGCGAAGCTGGGTGTCGGCGTAGACGAATTCCTCGGGCAGCTGGCCGCCCGCTTCGATGATCGCGTCGCGCACGCCACGCTTGCGCTCGGCGGCCGTGTCCGACATGTGCGAGAAGATCGCGGCCACGCGGCGATGCCCCGCCTTGGCCATCGCCACGCCCGCGGTGTAGCCCATGTCGTACGACGAAAAACCGACCAAAGGAGCTGAAATTCCAGGGATTCTGCGGTGACAGAACACGAGCGGCAACCGGCACTGGCGCATGAACGCGACGTGATGCAAGGGCGTGGGCGAGGGCGTGATCGGCACCATGGCGATGCCCGCGACGCCACGGTGCGCGAGCTGGAGCAGGGCGTCCACCTGTTGAAACACGTCCTGGCGGCTGTCGCACACGATCATGTTCGATCCCGTGCGCGACATCGCGTCGTTCAATCCCGCCTGGAGCGAGAGATACATCCCCGTGCGCAGCTCGGGGAGCACGAGTCCGAAGAGCTGCGCCGCCGTCGTCGCCGACGTACTGCCCGCGACAGCGGGCGGCGCGACCTCGCAGACGATCGTGCCTTTGCCGCGCACCCGGCGGATGAGCCGCTGAAGCTCGAGCTCGCGCATCGCCTGCCGAACCGTGTTCCGCGCCACGCCCATTTTCTGCGCCAGGTCCACCTCCGGCGGCAGCAGGTCCCCCGGCCGGAGCTGGCCGGACGACATCTGATCCAGCAGCAACCGCTTGAGCCGCTCGTACTTGAGGTGACTCCGCGGCTCGATCGCGGGCGAGTTGTTGGCGGGAAGGTCGATCATCGGCTGGCTCGCGAACGACTATACATTTCACTGAACAAAGTACCATCACGAGGATCCATGTTCAACAATGTTTCTTTTTTCTTTCTTCGAGCCATCAACTTTCGGCTTGATTATGTTGATCCGGAGCATTAGTCTGGTATTTGTCTAGGCTTTTATGTCAACGGGGGTGAACATTTACGGCGAGGGTAGATCATGAAGCATTTCTTGGCAGCCGTGGGTTTTGGGGTAGCCGTCGCGTCCATCGCGACGCCGGCGTCGGCGGTGGTGGTGACCGTCACGAGCGGGCCGAATCCGGGCGTCGTGTTCGACTCCGGTGGCTACGAGAACGAAACCGTTGGCACGATGCCGGCGAACGCCAGTCCCGGGACTTACTCGCTGCCCTTATTCGGGACAGTCACCGGTGGGAACACCAGCACCGCGACGGCGACCAGCGGCTCCTCTGCGGGTGGGCCTCCCAGTGCCTACAGCGGCTTGCAGTATGCCGCCATCACCCGCACTAACGGAACCATCGGTTTGGGCAGCGATTTCTCCCGTTCGATCGACTTGGTCACCGAATCGTTCACGTTAGAGCACGCCGTTTGGGGGACCAACACCGCTACCGCATTTGGCATCGGCAACAATATTGCCAGCACGACCGTCGCCACGGCCGGCGTTCTCGCGGGATGGAGATACAACCCGACGTTTGGCGATCTCGGTCAGTATCAGAACTCGATTCAGGATGACCCGGCACCCGTTGGGACGCCGGATGAATTGCTCGCTGCGCCGTGGAACGTCGGGGCTTGGAATACATTGAGCTACTCGTGGAACGCTGCCACGCAGGCCGGGACGTTCACGCTCAACGGAGTGACCGTCAACGCCATGCCGCGTCAGGCTGGCGCCGGCACCTCGCAGGCCGCACCCACCACCGTCAACCGGTTCTTTGCCAGCCCCGGCACCAATAATACGACGGTTTGGATGGACTCGGTACCCGAGCCGACTTCGCTTGCGTTCGTCGGTCTCGCCGGCATGGCGATGCTGCGTCGGCAGCGCCGGGCCTGATCGCCTATATCGCGTTCGCGCATGCCACGCGTGGTGCAACTCGCCAGGGCCGATGGAGTGTTTGTTGATGAGACCGATGCCTCGTCCCGTCACTTGGTTCGCAGGGTTTGCGCTCGTCTCTTGCCTGACCCTGCCGACCCTCGTGCGGGCGCAGGCCGACGATGCTGAAGGTGAGTTGCTGACGAACGCGAAGGAAGTGATCGAGTCGCCCAAGTTCGACGGGATGACGATCATCACCCACCCCTCGCCGGAGGAACTGGAGAAGGGGTTCGCCGGCTGGGCGAAGAAGTATCCGCAGTCGTTCAAGTTCGAGACGCGCGGCAAGACGCCGCAGGGTCGGCCGATCCTCATGGGGCGCATCACCGACGCCGGCGTGCCCGACACCGACAAGCAGGTGGCGATGTTCACCTCCTGCCACGGCGCGAAGGAGCTGAATGCGACGACCGGCCTGCTGCGGCTGATGAAGTACCTGCTCAGCGACGACCCGGAAGCGGCCGAGATCCGCAAGCGGCAGATCGTGCTGGTCGTGCCTTACACCGATCCCGACCACATCGCCCTGGGCCAACTGAAGCAGACGCGCCTCATCTACAACGGCAAGATTGCCGGCGGCGGGCAGCTGTGGACGATCGACGGCGTCACCAGCCCGGAAAAATACCCCGAAGCCGCCGCCCTCCAGGGGATCATGGATGAATACCGTCCCGAGTTGTACATCGACTATCACGGCCTGAACTACGCCGGCCAGGCCATGTGGGACAGCACCGGCGTCTCCTGGGGCTGTCCGGTGTCGCGCTCGTTCCTCCACGACATCCCCCGCATGATCGACGACGCCACCGAGGCGCAGGGCTTCCTGGTCACCCGCGGCGAGCAGGATGACGGCAAGATTCTCACCACCAGCCCGGTCCCCGGCTATCCCGACTACCTCTTCTACCTGCGCCATCCCACCAGCAACAGCACGACGTACCCCTACGCGAAATACCACACGCTGAGCTTCATCATGGAGTGCGGCTCGGAAGAGCGGATCGTCGCGGCGACGAAGGCAGCACTTCAGATCGGGCACCAGCGGTATCGCTACGAGCAGTACGAAGGCTATCCCGTCAACCAGGTGGGTAACTGGACGGCGATCTCCGTCGCCGCGTATGGCGCAACCGCCAGCGAGCGCCGCGCGAGCCGCGTCGAGCTGTGGCAGAAGCTCCCGAAGATCCAATACGCCGGCGCCAGCCCCACGCCGGCACGCGATGTCGCCATGGGCTTCGTCAGCACGACGGACGAGGGGCGGAAGATGCTGAGCGGGAAGATGAGCGACATCGTCGAGAAGCTCAAGTCGAACCCGCAGTTCGACGCCGCGGGGCTCGCGTCGGTCACGGCGCGCTATCCGTTCAAGGCGTTCGGCAGCCCCCGGCCGGTCTACAAGCCGACGGAAGGGGAGCAGGCGACGGGGCGGGTCGAACACGGCCTGACCATCCGCCTGGCGGTGCCGTACGGCGACGCGACGATCAAGGAAGTGCGGCTCGACGGCCACCTGATCAAAGAGTCGGCCACCGATGGATACACCCTGCGCCGCGATCCCGGCGTGATCGTGGAGTTCGCGATCCCGCCGAAGAAGGTCGCCGATGCGCACATCGTTTCGTGTGTCTATGACACGCCCACCCAGCGCCGGCCGGGCTTCGGGCCGCAAGACTGGTAACCCACGACAGAGGATACGAAGGAAGATGCAGCACTCATCACAACATCAACGTCGCGGCTGGACGCGCGCGATCGCGCTGGGCCTCTGTTCGGTGCTCGGCATCGCCGCGAGCGCAACGCCGACGCGCGCGCAGGAGACGTTTGACGAGACCAGCGGCACGACAACGCTCTTCGCGTTCGATGAAGTGTCGATCCCGTTCACGCAGAACCTCAAACTCGAGATGCGCAAGCCCGAGAAGCACCCGGCGAACCCGGTGTTGCCGCGCGGGGGAGACGGCGAGCCGGACAACTGGGCCGTGCAGTTTTACGGCTCGGTCATCAAGATCGATGGCAAGTACCGCATGTGGTACTGCGCCGCCAGTCGCGGGAAGCAGCAGGCGGCGACGAACCAGGTGTCGAAGGACGTCTCGCACTGGCGCGTCGCGTACGCCGAGAGCGACGACGGCGTGAAGTGGACGAAGCCGAAGCTCGGTCTGGTCGAGCACGGCGGGAGCAAGGACAACAACCTCGTCGCGATGGACCCGCAGAACGTCAGCATCCTGAACGTGAAGGTGATGCACGACCCCGAGGATCCCGACCCGGCACGCCGTTATAAGATGACCGGCCACGCCTACTGGACGAAGGTAGCGCCGGGCGGATCGCGAACACTGGGTACGCTGGTCGTCTTCGCCAGTCCGGACGGGCTGAAGTGGAAGTCGCTGACGGACATCAAGCCGAAGAAGAACGCGTTCGTGCGCCCGGAAGATGTGATCCTACAGGATTACCACTTCGAGCCGAGCGGCGGGTTGTACAAGTGGGACGGGCTCTACTACATCTCCGGCCAGAACGCGGTCGCCGGCGCGCGGCCGACCCACGGGCGCGTGTCGCGGGCGTACGTGTCGGGCGACTTCGTGAACTGGGAGAAGGCCAGC
Source organism: Tepidisphaeraceae bacterium (assembly GCA_049679725.1). GTDB lineage: Bacteria > Planctomycetota > Phycisphaerae > Tepidisphaerales > Tepidisphaeraceae > DASYWJ01. Next base: position 11,640 of record JBAUGM010000653.1, on the reverse strand, counting down.
AGCGTCCAGTTCGTCCGCACGGCGCAGCACACGTTGCTCGGCAGCGGGCGAAGCCGTGAGGGCGAGCAGAACCACGAGGGCATCAGTGTCTGGAATCGTGGCAACATGCTCCTGGGCACGTACGGCATGTGGCACGGCGCCAAGGAGTGGCCGGGCGTCACGATCGACCTCGGGCTGGTCATCAGCAACGACGGCGTGAACTTCCGCGAGCCCATGCACGAGTGGCCGCTGATCACGAAGGGCAAAGACGGTGAGTGGGACCAGGGCGGTCTGATCCAGGGCGATGGTTTCGAGAACATCGGCGACAAGACGTACATCTACTACGGCGCCTGGGATCCGCGGCAGTGGGAAACCGCGCCCCCGCGCGGCGGCGTCGGCATCGTGACCGTGCCGCGTGATCGGCTCGGCGTTCTCACGCCCGATCCGGACACGCTGGGCGACTCCGTCTACAAGCTCCAGAAGCTCGTGTGCGATTTGGTCACCGCGCCGGTGAAACTGAAGGCCGGCAAGCCGTCCAGGTTCTTCCTGAACGCCGACGGGCTCGGTGACCAGGCGACGCTGAAGGTCGAACTGCTCGATGCCTCGCTCAAGCCGCTGCCCGGACTCTCGGGAGACGCGGCAGCCGTCGTCAAGCAGAGCGGGTTCCAGACGCCGGTGCTCTTCGGTGGCAAGGCCGAGATCGGCGACCTGCCCGACCGCGTGCGCGTCAGGGTCACGTACCTCGGTGAGAAGATGAAGGACATCCGCTTCAGCGCGTTGTACGTGCAGTGACGCGAGCGAGCGTGCGTGTTCGTCGTCAACCATACGCGGCAACATGAAAGTGTCTGAAATGCAAACCCGGCTCGCCCCCGTCGTGGCTCTCGTCGTCCTGCTCGCGGCCTGCCACAGCGTTGTCGTTGCGGCGCCCAAGGCGGAAGACGTCAAGCTGATGAAGACGGACGACGGCGTCGAGTTCGGCGTGTGGGGAGGCACGCCGGACAAGCCGTCGCCGACGCTCATCCTGCTGTCCGGCCACATCGTCGACAGCTTCACGAAGAGCAACTTCCTCCGCGCGGGCGAGATTCTGGTGCCGCAGGGTTACCTGTGCGTGTCGATCGACCTGCCCAGCCATGGGGCGCAGGCGAAGAAGGGGTTCAGCGGCCTCGTCGGCTGGGGTAAGCGGGCGGCGGCGGGGGAGGACTTCGTCGCCGAGTTCAATGAGCGGATGAAGAAGGTCATCGATCACCTGATCGAGCAGAAGATGACCGACCCGGACAAGATCGTCGCCACCGGTACGTCGCGCGGCGGATTCCTGGCGGTGCGCTACGCGGCGTTCGACAAGCGCGTGAAGGCGGCCGTCGCATACGCGCCCGTCACCGATCTGCGCAAGCTCAAGGAGTTTGACGTCGCCAAGGATGTGACGTCGGTGGATGCGATGAGCCTCGATGCGCAGATCCCCGAGCTCGTCGGCAAACCCGTGCTGATCTTCATCGGCGACCGCGACGATCGCGTGGATACCGACTCGGCCATCGGCTTCGCGCGCAAGCTCAGCGCCGCGGCCGTCAAGGCGGAGGTGCCGAGCCAGGTCGAGTTGCACGTCCTCTCCGAACCCCGCGGCCACTCGCTGCCCCCCGGGGTTGAAGTGCCGGCGGCGCGTTGGATCTACCGTGTGCTGGAAGGAAAAGACCTGCCGTAACGATCGGACGTCATTCCTTGGCGAAAGGGTTTGCCGTCGCTTGAGGCAGCGCACCACCATCAGACGATTTTCGCGGGGAGGATGATCTATGCGAAACCCAGTCACGCTTATCGCTCGTTTGACTCGTGGATGGGGACATCGGTGCGTCATCGCGGCATGCGCCCTGGCGCTCGCCGAGAGCGCCGCGCTGGCCGACCCCACTCGACATCTGGAGATGTTCCTCGACGACGCGCGAATCCAGTCATCGAGCGGGGTGAGCCGCGACCTCCGCCAGCCCGACCGGCTGCCCAACCCAGTCATTACGGGCGGCGGGTCGTGGGACCCGCGCCGCAGCTTCGGCACGGTGATCTTCGACGAGTCGGAGAATCTCTACAAGGCGTGGTATCAGATCAATGCCCAGGGCAACTCCATCGCATATGCGACGAGCGTGGACGGCCTCGACTGGGACTACCCCAGCGCCGGCCTGGTCAGCTTTCCCAAAGGCGCGGCGCCGACGCCGGCCAACACGAACAACAACATGCTCTTCCGGGGGCTGGGTCACACGTCGCTCTACAACTCGTCCGTGGTCAAGGACGATGCCGACCCCGACCCGATGCGCCGCTACAAGATCGTCTATTTGGATTCCACCACCTCCGGGCTTACCGGCACGGGCGGCGCGTTCACCGGCACATCGCCGGATGGCATCCACTGGACGCGCACCACCACCCCAGCCGCGCCGCAACTCGTCATCCGGACGAGTGAACAATCGGTTCACGACGTTCTTGAGCTGATGTACGACAGCCAGAAGCAGAAGTACGTCATCTACTCCAAGGGCTACGAGCGCACCGGCAACCGCAACGATCACCGGCAGATCGTCCGCACGGAGAGCAGTGACTTCGTGAACTGGTCGACGCCGCAAGTGGTGCTCAGGCACGACAACACGCTCCAGGATCCGCAGTCGTACGGGGCGTCGGTGTTCGAGTACCAGGGCATGTACGTCATGCCCCTGCGCATCTACCACAACACCGGCCTGGCCGACGGACAGCAGGGCGATCGATCGATCGACGTTCAACTCGCCGCCAGCCGCGACGGCATCAACTGGACGCGCGTCGCGAACAAGGGCACGTTCATGGAGCGCGGCGCCGACGGGACGTGGGACGACGGGATGATCCTGCCTTACCGGCCGTTCGAGAAGGACGGCCAGATCCAGATCTACTACCACGGCTGGAACGGCGTACACGAGAACCCCGACGGAACGCCGGTGTCCCGCGTGGCCACCGTGGGCCTCGCCACGCTCGACGCCGGGCGCTTCGTCGGCATGTCGGTCGCCGGCGCGGGCACGGCGACGCTCACCACCAAGACCTTCGTCATGGACGGGGATCAGTTGTTCCTCAACGCCGATCTCGGCGACGAAGGCGCGATCCGCGTCGCCCTGCTTCAGAACGGCACGACCGTTCTCCCGGGCTATTCGGACAACCTGGCCGAGCTGACGCGCTACAACGATTTGTACTACGCCGTCTCGTTCCCCGGCGGGGATCTTTCTTCGCTGGCGGGCATGAATCTGGGCCTGCGCTTCTTCATCGAAGGAGACGCCATGCTCTACGGCTACACCACGGCGCTGGCGGTCGTCCCCGAGCCGGCGTCGGCGGGGTTGCTGGTCGTCGCCATTGCCGGGTTGGCCATGCGACGCCGGGCGCGAGGGTGTGGGGGATCTGTCTCCATGAACGGAGTGGCCTTGTGACGAATCGGAACATCGGGTTCACATTGTTGCTCGTGCTCCTGACTTCCGCGCACGTCGCGCTCGGACAGGCGCCCGCCCCGCGCAGCCCGCTGGCTCAGCCGGCGACGCGGCCCGCGCCCGTCGAGCGATCGGAAACCGTCCTCTTCCCGTTCGACAACTACAGCGTGCCGTTCACCAACAAGCTGTTTCTGACGCTGTTGCCGGCGGAGAAATCGCTGCCGGTGGTGACGCTCGGCGGGCCGGGATCGCCGGACGAACGGCGGATCTACTTCTCCGGCTGCACGATCATCAAGATCGGTGACGAGTACCGGATGTGGTACAACAGCTTCAGCAAGGACTCCAAGCGCCTCATCTCTTACGCCACGTCGAAAGACGGCCTGAAGTGGGACAAGCCCAGGCTTGGCCTCGTCGAGTTCAACGGCAACAAGGACAACAACCTGATCACGAGGGGCGGCGAGGCCATCGACGCCATGAACGCGCTCGTGCTCCACGAGCCCGACGACCCCAATCCGCAGCGTCGCTTCAAGATGCTCCACGAGATTCACCCGCCGAACTCGGTGAAGGTCTCGTTCAGCCCGGACGGTCTACAGTGGACACCTGGCGCGGATGACAAGTTCGTGGTGAACATCGAGCCCAGCGGCCTGATCAAACGCGACGGCGTCTATTACCTCAATGGCCATGGCGCGTCGCGCGTGCCCAGTCCCATCCCGACGCGCGGAACCATGCACCCGCAGAAGCGGATGATGGTCACGCACATCTCGTATGACTTTGAGCACTGGATCGAAGCTGCCCACATCAGCTTCCGCCGCGACAATCTCCCGCCACGCCCGCAGCTCGATTACGAATTCCACAAGGGCGAGCAGGTGCACACCGGCGCGGCCCTTTGGGATCGCGGCAACGTCGTCGTCGGCTTCTACGGCCAGTACCACAACCCGATCAACGACCGCCGATCGGTGATCGTCGACCTCGGCCTGATCGTGAGCAACGACGCGTTGCACTTTGACGAGCCGCTGCCGGACTTCAAGATCGTCCCGTCGTTCGAGGAGGTCGATAAGGGCGATCAGCGCCTCACGCAAAGCCAGGCCATCGAGAACATCGGCGACAAGACGTTCGTCTACTACGGAATCTGGACGAACGCCGACCGCCTCGACGGCCCGACCGGCGTGCGCGTCGCCAGTTGGCCGCGCGATCGCCTGGGCTATTTCTCCTGCCAGGCCAAGGCCAAAGAAGCCTGCATGATCTCGGACCTGCTCCAACCCGCACGCGACGCACGCGTGTACCTGAACATCGACGGGCTCACAGAGCACAGCCAGGTGACCGTCGAGATCCTCGACGAAAAGTGCAAACCGCTGCCCGGCTACACCGCGGCCGACTTCGTCCCGCTCACCAAGTCCGGCGGGCTGCGCCTGCCCGTTGCCTGGCGCGAGCACGAAACGATCGGTCCGTTCGATCAACCGATCCGCGTTCGCGTCAACTGGAACGGCGTGCGGCCGGAAGACATTCGCCTCTATGCTGCGTACGTGCAGTAAACGAATCGGAGACGTTCCATGACTCGATGGTTGTCCTGGTCTCTCGTCCGCCGCCGTTCCCGCACCGCGTCGCTGGCGAGACAAGTATCCTGCGAAAGGACGAACCTTATGATGTGACTCGAAAAGCAAAGTGCGGCTGTCGATGCTCGAAACTCCTAACTGAGGAAACTCCCATGTCTTTACATGCTTTCCATCGGTCGGATCGAAACAGAATCGCTCTGCTGCTCGGCATCACAGTGGGGATGATGTTGGTGGAGCCTTGTTGGGCTGGACCGAACGAGCATCTCGAGATGTTCCTCGACGATGTCAACATCCACTCGATGACGGGCACGAAGCGCGAACTTCAACAGCCCCAGCGAAACGCGAACCCCGTTATCACCGGTTCCGGCGGCTCCTGGGATGCGGACCGCAGCTTCGGCACGGTGCTCTACGACAATCAGGACGGCATCTACAAAGCGTGGTATCAGAACAACGACGCTCGCAACGGCGTTAGCTACGCGGTCAGTAATAATGGCCTCAACTGGACGTACCCCGACAGCCCGACGAAGCCGGGCACCAACATGTTGTTTCGAGGCGAGGGAGCCCAGAACAACGGCGGCGCCGGGTTCATGAAACTCTATGGGGCGTCGGTCATCAAAGACATGGATGACGTTGCGGCACGTCGATACAAGATGATCTATTACGATCACGACAATGGGCGCCTGAAGGAACCCAACGGCGACTATATCTATTTCGACGGTACGCATCCCAATGGTGGCAGCGCCGGAATTTTCACCGCCACCTCGGCCGATGGCCTCAACTGGACCCGCTCAACCACTCCGCAGCTTGACGTTTTCCGCCTTAACGAGAACTCGATCCACGATGTGGTCGAGCTGATGCATGACGGTCAGACGGGGAAGTACGTGATCTACAGCAAGGCTCTCGCTCAATACAGCAAGTCCAGCGGCACGCAGGTCCCCAGCGCGAACGATCATCGCGTGATCGTGCGTTCGGAGAGTAGCGACTTTACCAATTGGTCGACCCCGCAGGTCGTCATCCGCCACGACAATACGTCGAGCGATCCCCAGTCGTACGGTTCATCGGTGTTCGAGTACGAAGGCATGTACATCATGCCGCTGCGCATTTACCACAATACGGGTCGTGCCGACGGCCAGCAGGGCGACCGCACGATCGACGTACAACTCGCCGCCAGCCGAGATGGCATCAACTGGACGCGCGTGGCGAATAAAGCCACGTTCATGCCGTTGGGCGCGGCCGGCAGCTGGGACGACGGCATCGTCCAGCCTTTTCGGCCGTTCGAGAAGGACGGCGAGATCAACATTTACTATCACGCATGGAACGGCCCGCACGAGAACACCGACGATACACCGTTCCCGCGCGACGGGACGATCGGCCTGGGCAAGCTCGACGCCGGCCGCTTCCTCTCTCTCAGCCGCGACGTCGCCGACCCGAACTACAACAAGGGGACCGTCATCACCAAGACGTTCGTGATGGATGGAGACGGCCTCTACATCAACGCCGATTTGGCGAACATCGACGACATCCGTGTGAACATCATGACCGAGAACTATCAGTCGACCGGCGTAACCGCGTACTTGCCCGGCGACATCACGCCCGTGGCCGATAACCCGCTCTATTATTCGGTGAAGTTCAACGGCGGCGCGATCAGTCTGTCGGACTGGAACGGGCTTACGATCTCCCTCAGGTTCGTCCTCTACGGCGGCGCAGACCTTTACGGCTACACCACGAACTTATCGAACCTCGCTGCTTCCAGCAGTTTGGTGGTGGTGCCCGAGCCTGCGGCCGCACTGTTCTTCCTGGGACTTGCCGGTTTCGCCGTCCGCCGTCCCCGTTCGTCTTCGATGTCGGCACGACGGTGTGATCGTGCCTGATGGTCTACCAGCCGATTCTGATCGCGCAGCGTCGTGACAGGTTTTCACTTTGAGGATCCAAATGAAGATTCGAGAATCTCTGTTCGCATTGCTCATCCTGGCTTCTCCCGTGTTGGCGCAGAAGTCGAACGAGATGGTGCTCTTCCCGTTCGACGACCACAGCATCCCGTTCAACAAGGGAGTGCTCCTCACGATGGTCCCGGGCGAGAAGTCGCTGCCTGTGATGAAGGTGGGCCCGAAAGGCGCGCCGGACGATCGGCGGGTCTACTTCTCCGGCACGATCATCAAGGTCGGCGACGAGTACCGCATGTGGTACAGCGGCTATGACCGGGCGGCCAACCGGAAGATCTGCTACGCCGTTTCGAAAGACGGCCTCAAGTGGGACAAGCCCGAACTGGGGCTCGTCGAGTACAACGGCGGCAAGGCGAACAACCTCGTCGCCATCGACGGCGGAAACGCCATCGACGGCGCGCTGTGCCTCGTCCTTCACGACCCCGAAGACCCCGATCCCGCCAAGCGCTTCAAGATGATGCGCGAGTTCGACCCGCACAATAAGTGCAAGGGCGCGTTCAGCCCCGACGGGCTGACGTGGAAGAGCGCGGGCGGCGACAAGTTCCTCGTCACCGGCGAGCCCAGCGGGCTCGTGAAGCACGAGGGGTTGTACTACATGAACGCCCACTCAGGCGCGATCCGTCACCCTGTGGCCGGCGCGCACAAGCGGACGATGCAGACCTTCGTCTCCGCCGACTTCGAGAACTGGACGACGGCGGCCCACATGAGCTTCCGCCGCGACAACATTCCCCCGCGACCGCCGACCGATTTCGAGTTCAACCGCGGCCCGCAGGTGCACCTCGGGGCAAGCCTGTGGAACCGCGGCAACGTGTTCCTCGGCTTCTACGGGATGTACGAAAACCCGACCAACGATCGCCGTGATTCGCGTTGCGACATCGGGCTGATCGTGAGCCCGGATGCGATTCACTTCAAAGAGCCGTTGCCCGACTTCAAGATCGTGCCCGGATTCGAGGAACTGGACCGCGCCGAGCCCCGCCTCGTGCAGGGCCAGGCGTTCGAGAACATCGGCGAGCAGACGATGTTCTGGTACGGCATCTGGACGGAAGTGAACCGCGACAGCCCGACCGGCGTGCGCGTCGCCACCTGGAAGCGCGACCGGTTGGGTTACTTCCGCCCCGCCCCCGGCATCGCCGAGCCGCACTGCATCTCCCGGCCTCTCGCCGTGAAGCCCGGCGCGCGCGTGTTCATCAACGCAGGCTCGCTGTCGGACCAGAGTCAGATGACCGTCGAGCTGCTCGACGAGAAGTTCCGCCCGATCCCCGGCTACTCGGGTGACGACTGCATCCCGATCACGAAGAACGACTTCCGCGCGGCCGCAACCTGGAAAGGCAAGCAGGCCGTCGACAACGTCACCGGCCCGGTCCGTGTTCGCATCAACTGGATCGGCGAGGGCAACGTCGGTCAGTTGTTCGCGGCGTACGTCGAGTAAGGACCACCGACTCGGCCAGTGATACGCATGAGGATGACAGAATCGCGCGCTTCAATCCCGATTGGCATGAGGTTTGACGATGGGTTGCCTTTTCCAACTGTGTCTGCGATCGGCGGTTCTCTGCGTCATCGTCGCGGCGGGAATTGCGTCCGCTCAGTCGCCGGCGCCGGCGACGATGCCCGCGGAGGGGCGGCGCGAGACGGTTCTCTTTCCGTTCGACGAGCGCACGATCCCGCTCAACAAGGGCTTGATCCTCACGCTGCTCCCCGGCGCGAAGGCTCAGCCGATTCTGCTGCCCGGGCCGCCGGGCTCGCCGGATGAGCGGCGCATCTATCTGCCTGGCTCGGTCATCAAGGTCGGCGACGAGTACCGCATGTGGTACGCCGGCTACAGCAAGGACGCCAAGCGGCAGCTCTGCTACGCCGTCTCGAAGGACGGCCTGAAATGGGACCGGCCGGCGCTGGGGCTGGTGGAGTTCAACGGCAATAAGCAGAACAACCTGCTGGCGATCAACGGCGATAAGCCGATGGTCGCCCTGACCTGCCTGGTGCTCTACGAACCCGATGCCGCCGACCCGGCGCGACGGTTCAAGATGGCTCGCGAGATCAGCCCCGAAAACTCCGTCAAAGTCGCCTTCAGCGCCGACGGCCTGAGCTGGACACCCGCGGCCGACGACAAGTTCGTCGTCAAGACCGAGCCGAGCGGCCTGATCAAGCGGAACGGCGTCTATTACCTCAACGGTCACGGCCGGCCCGTGCCGCATCCGATTCCGACGCGCGGGACCATGCATCCGTTCAAGCGGATGATGGTCACGCACATCTCCTACGACTTCGAAAACTGGACCGAGGCCGGCGCGATGAGCTTCCGCCGCGACGACCTGCCTCCGCGGCCGCAGCGCGATTACGACTTCCATCGCGGCCCGCAGGTACACCTGGGCGCGTCCGTCTGGGATCGCGGCAATGTCGTGCTCGGGTTTTACGGCATGTACGACAACCCGACCAACGACCGCCGCGAGAGCTACTGCGACATCGGCCTGCTCGTCAGCGACGACGCGATGCACTTCAAGGAGCCGCTTCCCGATTTCAAGATCGTGCCCGGATTCGAAGAGCTGGACCGCGGCGAGCCGCGCATCGTGCAGGCGACAACCCTCAACATGGGCGAGCAGACGGTCCATTACTACGGCATCTGGACGGAATGGAATCGCGACAGCCCCACCGGCGTACGAGCAGCGACCTGGCCGCGCGACCGGTTCGGCTTCTTCTCCGCCGCGCTGGGCGTGAAGGACGCCCACTTCATCTCCGACCTGATCACGCCGACGCGCGACGCGCGCGTGTACCTGAACGTCACGGGCCTGGGCGAGCACAGCACGCTCACTGTGGAAGTGCTCGACGAGCAATTGCGCCCGCTCCCCGGCTACGCGGCGAGGGATTTTCTGCCGATCACCGAAAGCGCCGGCCTGCGCATGCCGGTCGAATGGAAGGGGCGGGAAACGATTGGCGATCCCGGTCGCCCGATTCGCATCCGCGTAAACTGGGGCGGCATGCGGCCGGAAGACCTGCGCCTGTACACCGTCTATGTGGAGTAAACCATGAAAATCACCGACGTTCGAACCATCCTCCTCACCGGGCCGATCACCAACGATCCGTCCGTCCTCCAGATCCGCAAGCTGCGCAGCGCCGCGCTGATTGAGATCACGACCGATCGCGGCGTCGTCGGCCTGGGCGAAACGTACGCCGGGTACTTCTGCCCGGAGATCGTCCCCCACGTCGTCGACTTCTACCGGCCGATCCTGATCGGGCAGACCGTCGACGACATCCCGCTGTTGTGGGGCCGCATGAACACGTGCGGGACGTTCTGGGGGCGCGTGGGGCTCGGCTCGATCGTGATGTGCGGGATCGAAGCGGCGCTGTGGGACCTGGCGGGCAAGGTCGAAGGCAAACCGGTCTACGAACTGCTGGGGGGGCTGAAACACGAGTCGCTGCCGGCGTACGCGACGGGCGGGCCGAGCAACTTCCCGCACGAGAAGCTCGTCCAGAAGATCAACCACTACCGTCGCTTCGGTTTTAATGCTGTGAAGATCGGCTGCGGCTATCTTGACGCGACCCGCGGGCGCGTCAGCCTCACCGATCCGCAGGAAGCCGCCGATCTCGAGTCCGGCAAGCTCAAGTTGCTGCGCGACACCTTCGGCGATGCGATGACCATCGCCATGGATGCGCACATGAACGACAAGCCGCCGGAAAAAATGTGGTCGAAGGAGACGGCTGCGGTCGTGTGCAAGGCGTGTGAGCCGTACGGGCTGCTGTTCATGGAAGAGGCGCTCCCGTACCGCAGCGCTGCTGACTACGCATGGCTGCGCAAGCAGACGTCGGTGCCCATCGCCGGCGGGGAGTGCCTGACGAGCATGATCGAGTGGCAGAGCTACCTTGACGCCGGCTCGTTCGGCCTCGGCCAGCCCGATGCGTCGTTCACGTCTGGGCTGCACCAGGTGGTGAAGCTCGCGAAGCTGCTCGAGCAGCAGGGCAGTCAGATCGCGCCGCACGCGTGGGGCGCCGGCGCGAGCTTGATGCAGAACATCCACGTCGGCTTCGCGTGCGCGAACACGAAGATTCTCGAACTGCCCGCCGACGCCGGCCCGCTGCACACCGAGCTGTATCGTGACACGCTGAAGATGGTCGACGGCCGGGTGCTGCCGCCGACGGCGCCGGGGCTCGGCGTCACGCTCGACCAGAGCATCAGGAAACGGTTTCCCTTCATCCCCGGCAGCGGCGAGATCGTGTCGGTCCCGGGCAAACAACAGAACGACGAGGCCCTGCTCCATGCCGCAACTGCTGGTTGATACGAACGTCGATCCCTCGCTTCTCGAACCGCTGCAACAGTCGACCGGCCTTTCCGTGGCCATGGCGCCCGGCGCGCTCGACACGGCGCGCGAGCTGCCCGAATCGCTGCTGGCGGATGTTCAGGCGACGCTCTGCTCGTTCCTGCCGACGAATCACGCCGCGATGAAGTCGCTGAAGCTGGTGCAGCTCTGCTCGGCCGGCTTCAGCCAGGTGGAGAACCTGGGGTTGGCGGCCCGTGGCGTGGCGGTGTGCAATGCCAGCGGCGTGAACGACGTGCCGATCGCGGAGTGGGCCATCACGATGATGGTCGCGCTCGCCCGTGACTTGCCGCTGATGCTGCGCAACCAGCAGCAGGGGCTGTGGGATCGCGGGGCGCGCTTTCAGACGGAAATTCGGGGCCGAACGCTCGGCATCTGGGGCTATGGCGGGATCGGGCGCGAGACGGCGCGGCTGGCGTCGGGGATGGGGCTGCGCGTCCACGTGCTC
>JBAUGM010000652.1:0-2293 GCA_049679725.1 Tepidisphaeraceae bacterium | reverse complement strand
GCCGCAGCACGAGCACGAGCGACACCGGCCGCCAGCGCGGCCAGCGCGGGTTGCTCGCCAGCTGCGCTCCGAGCGTCGCCAGCGCGACGGGAACCAGCGCCGCCGACAGGTACGCCGCGGGCTTCGTGATCGCCAGGGGCAGCGCGTGGGATGGGTCCGCCTGCAACCACCACCGCGCCGCCAGCGCCACGCCGAGCATCGGCAGCACCGGCAGCCGCAGGATCCGCCAGAGGTTCCTCATCGGCGCGCCCGCGCCCCCCGCCGGATGCGCATACCCCGCGATCGCCAGTCCCAGCGTGTAGCCGAGGACGTTTTGCGTCATGAGGACGAAGGCCTGAACGGCGCCGCCGTCTTTCGCAGGTGGTGGAGTGGTGGAGTGGTGGAGTGGTGGAGTCGATGCATCGCTCTCCACCCCACCACCCGACCACCCAACCACCCCACCACTGCCTTTCCCAGGGTACGCCAGCTCCGCCAGCGGCAGCCCGTAGTTCCCGCTGTTGTAGAAGATCACCGCCATCACGATGGCCGCGAGGGTCTGGCGTTTGACGCGCAGGAGCATGCCGATGCCGCAAACGAGCAGGCCGAGCGTGACGACCTGCACGAGGCTGATCGTGACCACGCCGCCCATCTCGGCCCAGGAGAGGGTGCTCGTGCTCACCTTATCGAACACGAACGCGGGGGCGAGGAGGTAGATGTTGAGCTTGGAGAGCGTGGCCAGGTCGATGTGGAACCGCCACCGCAGCAGCGCCCCAGCGCCCATCATGACGAGGATCGGCGCGAGGACGTCGAGCAGGATGGGGGTGATCATGGGGCGTGGCGATGAGGATAGTCGCGGGAGGAATCGGCTGCACGTTCGCGGTCATGCCCGCAAAAAAGTGCAGTTCCCCGTTCGCGACGCCCGCCCCACGCGCTGGGAATTCGTGTACCCGGGCCGAAAACCCGTCCTATCGGACGTGTCAGGGTCCGATTTACCCGTCGCTTTTTTTGCGCATATTCTGGTACGTTCTGCCCGCCGAGGACGACTCTAAGTCGCGCAGCGGCTTGTGCGCGACCCACGCGGGCCGCCTTGTGACGCATTTATCGAACTGCTAACATCCGTCGCGTTCCCCGCCCGCGCGGGAACCGGGGAAAGTCTATGAAGCTCGTCGTGACGATCCCTGCTCAAAACGAGCAGGCCACCATCGCCAACGTTGTCGCCGGCGTCCCGCGAAAGATTCCGGGCATCGCCGAGATCGAGGTCATCGTCGTCAACGACGGCTCGACCGACGGCACCGCCGACGAGGCCACGCGCGCGGGCGCCCTGGTCGTCACCCTCCACAACCGCCCCGGCCTGGGCAAAGTCTTCCGCACCGGGCTCGAGCGTGCGATGCGCCGCGGCGCGGACCTGATCGTCAACATCGACGGCGATGGGCAGTTCAACCCCGCCGATATCCCCCAGCTTGTCGCGCCCCTCGTTGCCGGTGAGGCCGACTTCGTCACCTGCTCGCGCTTCGCCAACCCCGAGCTCTGGCCGACCATGCCGTCGATCAAGTTCTGGGGCAACCGCATGGTGACCGGCATCATCAACTGGGTGTGCGGCGGGACGAGCTTCACCGACGTCTCCTGCGGCTTCCGCGCGTTCAACCGTGAGGCAGCTTACCGACTCACCCTCTTCGGGCGCTTCACGTACACGCAGGAGACGTTCATCGACCTGTTCAGCAAGGGCATGCGGATCACGGAAGTGCCGCTGCACGTCCGCGGCGTCCGCGAGCACGGCGAGAGCCGCGTGGCGCACAGCATCCTCAAGTACGCCACGAACTCCCTGCCCATCATCCTCCGCGCCATGCGCGACATCCAGCCGCTGAAGTTCTTCGGCGGGATCGCGGCGATCTTCTTCGTCTTCGGCGCGCTGATCGGCGGGTTCGTCTCCGTCTGGTACCTCGCCGAGGGGCGCACCACCCCGTTCACCTCGTTCATCGTGATCGCGGGCATCCTGATCACGCTTTCGTTCCTCCTCGGCGTGCTCGCGCTGCTGGCCGACATGCTGGGCCGGCACCGGTTGATCAGCGAAGAGCTGCTCTACCTCGCCCGCCGCAAGATCTACGCCGGCAAGAAGCCGCGCATGCCGGCCATGGCATCGATCGAGCCCGAGCAAGCCGTCGCACGGCTCTTCGAGGAATCCTGGGCAGAAGAAGCCGCAGAGGCAGATGCGCTCACCGCAGCGGTCACGCGGCGGTAGGCAAGCAACATCTTCCGATTCCGCAGAAGCCCAGGCCTTAAGGCCTGGGCGTTTCAATGGGTGATTCCATTGCGG
>JBAUGM010000651.1:0-6441 GCA_049679725.1 Tepidisphaeraceae bacterium | reverse complement strand
GATCCGCATCGCGCGCCGTTCTTCGCGCATTCGCGCCCTTCGCGGTCGCCTTTCACTTTTTCAGAGCAGGTACTCCGAAGGTCTAGCTGCGAACGAGGGGGCCTCACCGATTTCGGCAAGATCCTTCGGAGTACCTCAGGATGACAGGCAGCGGACGCGCATCGATCCCGATCCGTGTAGGAGCGGTCACTCCACCGCCTCGCGCACGAAGTAGATCTGATACGTCGCGTCCTTCGTCGTCTCCCCGATGCGCACTTCGTCCCCGGCGATCGTCGCGCGGCCGGTGGCGGGATCGAACGCGAGGCGCTGCCCGCGGCGCACGCGGAATCGGCCGATGAGGCGGTCGCTGGTCGCGTCGTACAGGTAGACCCGGCCGTTCTCGTCCGGGGTGTACATGAGCCGGCCCGTCCCTTCCTGCACCACCTGCGCGGTTGGGGGGAGGCCGGCGCGCAGGAAGGCCTCGTCATCCTTCCCGCCGCGCGACGCGCCACAGCCGATGAACAGCGCCGCGCCGATCAGCAGGCACGTCACGCTCCCGGCGCGTCGTGCGCGACGTCGCACGATGTTCATCCCGATTGAATCGCTCGCTTTTGTCATCCTGAGCCTACCGCACTTCCTTCCATAGCGCCTCCTCGACCTCTTTGAACCCGACGAACGATTTGTCCAGCTTCTCCACGAGTTTCTGCACGTCCGCCTGCTGGACGTTCGGATCCTGCAGCGCGTCCCGCAGCGCCGAGGCCGCGTCGTTCAAATCATTGGCGCCCTCGGCGAACTGGCGCGCAGAGTCGTAAAGGTTCAGGTTCGCCATCTCCCCCTTGCCCGGCTTGTACAGCAGCCGCCAGGGGCTGTGGCGGATCTCGACGCTGGCGGCCTTGAGGTTGTCACCCGTCGACTTCAGCGATGCGATCATCCCGTCGATCTTCCCGCGGTTCCCGGCGATCAACACCTTGGCCGACGCGCTGACGTCCCTGGCGTTGGCCATGGTCGCCCTCACGTCGACCAGCGCGGTGTTCGCGCTGTCGATGGCCGTGCTCACCTGCGACATCACGCCGTCGACCTTCTCCAGGATCGGCGGGAGCTTCTCCTTCAGCGTGCCGCTGGCGGCGTTGGCGTTGGCCATCGTCTCGCGGAAGTCGCGTTTGGTGTCGCCGAAGATGTCGCGGAGGTGGACCATCGTGTCCCTGGCCGGGTCGGTGACGCCGTAGATGCGCTCGACGATTGGGTCGACCTTGCTGCGCACGTGGTCGATCAGCGCGGTGGCGTGCTCGCCGGTGGTCTTGAAGGTGACGACGGTTTCGGCCGTGCGGTCGACGGCGTTGTTGACCTTGGGGAGCGTGACGGTGCGGACGTCGACGATGGCCCCCTTCACCTCCGGCGCGATCTGGCGCGCCGCGGCGAGCAGCTCGCTCATCGAGCCCGGGTAGCCCGCCAGCGCCGTGTTGGCGGCCAGCTCGTTGCCGTTCCCGAAGGTTTCGAAGTTGAGCCACGTCGAGCCCGTGACGGTGCCTTGAATGACGAGGCGCGCGTCTTCGCGGACCATCAGCCGCCTGGGCACGCTGAACGTGACGCGCAGGTGCGGGTCGGCGGCCCGGGCGTCGACGAGCTCGATGTCGCGCACCGCGCCGACCTTGTAGCCGCCCGCGCGCACGTCGTCTCCGATGCGCAGCCCGCCCACGTCGTCGGTCAGCTTGAACGTCGCCAGGCGCGTCTGCTTCGGTTCGAGCAGCCGCCCCAGCCCCTCGATCGAGACGATGATCGCGACGATCAGCACGATGCTGATCACGATGAACAATCCGGCGCGCAGCGCGTTGCGTTCTTTAGCCATAATTCAATCCAGATTCTTAAACCGCAGATAAACGCAGATGAACGCAGATAGAACCTGAGATCTATTATCTCCAATCCTGCCTTATCCGCGTTCATCTGCGTTCATCTGCGGTTCAATCAATCCGCTCCCTGGGCTTCGTCATTGTCACCCAGCAGGTCGCCTTCGTACCCACCGGCGCGACGACGATCGGTCAGCGGGCCTTCCGTCAGCCCGTGTACGAACTGTTTCACGAGCGGGTCGGTCGAGTCGCGCATCTCCTCCGGCGTGCCGGAGATGATGAACTTCCCGCGGTCGAGCAGCACCATCCGGTGGGCGATGCGAAACGCCGAGTCCATCTCGTGCGTGACCACCACGCTCGTCACGTTCAATTTCTGGTTCAGGTCGATGATGAGCTGGTCGATCTCCGCGCTGGTGACCGGATCCAGCCCGGCCGACGGCTCGTCGTAGAAGAGGATCTTCGGGTCGAGCGAGATCGCGCGGGCGAGGCCCGCGCGCTTCTTCATCCCGCCCGAGAGCTCGGCGGGCATCTTGTCGGCGTGCTCGCGCAGGCCGACCAGCTCGAGCTTGATCTTCACCATGATGGCGATCGTCTCTTCCGGCAGATCCGTGTGCTCGCGCAGCGGCAGGGCGACGTTGTCGGCGACGGTCATCGAGTTGAACAGCGCGCCGCTCTGGAACAGCACGCCGATCGATCGCCGATATTGCGACAGCTCGTCGTCGCTCATGCTGCACAGGCTCTTCCCGAACCCGACGACGTCCCCGCCGTCGGGCCTGAGGTTGCCGATCATGAGGCGGAGCAGCGTGGACTTGCCCGAGCCGGAGCCGCCGAGGATCACCAGCGTCTCGCCCTGGCGGACGTCGAGGCAGACCTGGTCGAGCACGGTCTTCTTGCCGAAGCGCTTGGTCACGGCGTCGACGTGAATGGCTACGTCAGTTGTGGTGGCGACGTCGGTCATGGGAGGTATTAGCCGCAGATGAACGCAGATGAACGCGGATAAGAGTTAGAAATTGTGGACTAGTCGCTTGATCTCGATCTTGCTCTTGCCAAAGTTAATAAGGAGGCAGACCTTCAGTCCCGTCGCCTTCAGATAGTTGAGGCACTGGGCGGTGTGGACGTCCTCCAGCGCCCGAACGTGCTTTACCTCGACGATGACGAGACTTTCGACGAGCAGATCCGCGACGTACTCTCCGACGACGGCGCCACGATACTTCACGATGATCGATCGCTGCTGCTCGCCGCGAAGTCCGGACATCGACAGGTCGACAAAGAGCGCGTTCTCGTAAACCTTCTCGAGATAGCCCACGCCCAGTTCATTGCCGACGCGATAGGCGCATCCAATCACCGCTTCTGTGATCTCATTCAATCTGCGTTCATCTGCGTTCAGCTCATTCATCTTTCACCACCCCAGGAAGTAAAAGACCGACGTGAAGAGCAGGTCGACGAAGATCAGCGCGACGATGGTGAGCACGACCGTGCGCGTCGTCGCGACGCCGACGCCCTGGGCGCCGCCGGTGACGCTTAGGCCCAGGAAGCACGCGATGCCGCTGATCAGCGTGCCGAAGACGCCGGCTTTGATCAGGCCGGTGATGAAGTCCTGCAGCTGGATGGCGTCGAACGTGTGCTTGGCGTACTTCGCCAGGTCGATGCCGACGAACAGCTTGGAGATGATCATCCCGCCGATGACGCCCATGAGGTCGGCGACGACGGCGACGCAGACCATCATGATCGTCGTCGCCAGCACGCGGGGGAAGACGAGGAAGCGCACGGGCGAGATCGCCTGCGCCTCCAGCGCCTCGATCTCCTCGGAGACGACCATCGACCCGATCTCCGCCGCGATGCTGGCGCCGGCGAAGCCGGTGAGCACGATGGCGGCCACGAGCGGGCCCAGCTCGCGGAAGATGGCGATGGCGATGATGTCCGCGACCTGCTCGACGACGCCATAATCGCGGAGGATCGGCGCCATCTGCAGGGCGAGGATGGCGCCGATGCAGAAGAGGACGAGGCTGACGATGGGGATCGATCGGACGCCGACGCGGTTCATCTGCGCCCAGAGGTTCGCCCACCCCAGGCGCCGCCCGCGCTTGCCGAACAGCGCCGCGCGCGACGCGACCAGCGCGTCGCGCAGCAGGTAACCCAACCCCCCGAGAAACTCGAGGATCTCGATCGCGCGATGGCCGAGCGCGGTGATGGGGCGGGTGATGAAATGCATAAGCGTGGGGAGTGATGGAGTGACGGAGTGACGGGGTAAAGGCAAAAAGAATCGGCGTCTTCGCTTTTACTCCGTCACCCCGTCACTCCCCACTCCGTCACCTCACTTCTCCATCGCCTCTTCCTCACTCCCCGCCAGGACGAAGATGGCGTCGAGGCGGGCGATTTCGAGGAGCCCTTTGACGCGCGGCTGGAGGTTGGTGAGGTAGATCTTGCCGCCCGTCTTGCGGATCTTCTGCAGGCTCTCGACGAGCACGGCGATGGCGCTGCTGTCCATGTAGGGGACGGCGGCGAGGTTGAGGATCAGCTTCTTGGGCTGCTCGCGCTGCAGCAGCTCGAGCAGGGCGGAGCGGACCTGCGGGCTGTTGTGCAGGTCGATCTCGCCCACCAGCGCCGCGCGCACCGCGTCGCCCGTGCGGCGGGCGCCCTGGACCAGCTCCGGCGTGTTGGGTCTCGGCTCGGCCATCAAGATCCTCAAGTCCACGGATGAGTGCGGAAGGATCAACGATGAAAGGAAGGTGCTGTTCCCTCTCGTTGTCCTCATGCTTCATCCTTGTTTCTTCTTCACCAGCATCGCCAGCATACCATCAGGCTGCGGCGTGTAGACCATCTCGTCGAGCAACTCGCTCAGGCAAATGAGCCCCACGCCGCCCGGCGTGTGCGGATTATAGGGCTCGCGGGGGAGCGTCGACGGGTCGACGCGATTGCCCCAGTCGCGCACGTTCACGGTGAGCACACTGTGCGCGTCGAACTCGGCCGTGATCATGATCGGCCGGTCCGTCTGCCCGTGATACGCGTGCCGCATGACGTTGGCCAGCGCCTCGTTGAGGCACAGCCCGATGTCCTGCGCCGCCTTCTCGCCCAATCCGCACTTGAGGGTGAACGCCTCAAGGGCCTTTCGGGTGGTGGCGAGATGGGCCGGATCGCTTTCGATCCGCATCTCCAACTTTCGGCTGCCGCTCTCGCCAACCGTGCTCACGGTTCGCTCGCCTTGTCGCCGGGCGCGTCCGATGCGCCGCCGTTGCTCCGGCGGGCGTCCTGTTGCCCGCCACCGTTGCTTTCCTGCTCCGCCAGCCACCTTTTCCACCGCTCGATCGCGGGCTGGCGCTGGATTTCGTCTTCGTAGTACCGGTACTCGAACGTCTCGCCCGTCAGCCGTTTGAGCCCGCCGATGGCGAAAAATCGCACGGCGGGGTCGTCGCTGTCCAGGTCCTTCACGAGCTGCCGGGACGCATCCAGGTCATGCTCGCGGACGGCCTCCTTGATCGCCGGGATCTTGCCCGACGGGTCCGGGTTCGTCACGACGCGCTTCGGACGCGGTGCGCTGCACCCGATGGCGAGAAGTAGACCGATCACGACGACGAGGACGTATCGGTCCATAAGGCGGTCGATTGCAATCCCGGCGTCCCGGATCACCGCGTCGCGCGCGCCGCCGTCCACGAACGAGGCACCGTGCCCCGTATTCGTCATCGTCCAACATCGTCGGCAACGCCAGAAAACCTGTAAACTATCTGTAGCGGCATGGTCACTTCAGTGACCATGTCTTATCTGGTCCCTTCTCCCGGTACGCCGGGAGAAGGTTAGGATGAGGGTGATTCGGTTCGCCGATGATCGTGCGACGTTCGAAATCACCCTCACCCCAACCCTCTCCCGGAGTACCGGGCGAGGGGGCAAAGCACCCTCACTGCCCATCCAGCGCCGCCCAGATCTCGTCCTGCGTGGTGTTGAATGCGTTCGTGGGCGGGAACGTCGGTTCGGGCCAGGCGGTATCGGGGTGATCGAAAACGCCCAGCGGCACCCATTTCGCCCCGCCGTGACCGTGCAGGACGTTGATGCCCTGGCGGTGCCGCGTGATGACGCGCGCCCGGGCGGCCGTCAGGTCCGCGAAAATCGCCTTGTTCTTGAACCGGTTGAGCCGCGGCATGATGAACGTCGGCGGCGCGGTCGCCAGGTCGTCGGGCAGCTGCGTCTGCGGGCGGCAACCGTAGCCCGCCTGGATGTTCGCCGTCGGCGTCACGCCCGCCGGCGGCCAGGGGTTGGACTCGGTCTGGTGCATGAACTTCGGGTTGCCCTCCGACGGGCAAAACAGCACGGCCGGCGTGCGGATCTGCTTTGCTTCGCAAAGTAGCCCGAACAAGACCCACCGCCCGCCGGGCACCGTCGTGCTGTGGACCATGCTGTTGAACTGCTTCGACGCCGATCGATACCCGAGCGGGACGGCGTCTTTGTTTTCCAAAGCGTAGATGGCGAACGCCTGGTGGACCTGTCGCAGATTGCTCAGGCACGCCGCGCGACGACCGGCTTCTTGTGCCTTGGTGAGCGCGGGGAGCAGCATCGCGATGAGGATCGCGATGATCCCGATGACGACGAGCAACTCGACGAGCGTGAAGCCGTGCTTGCGTTTCAT
>JBAUGM010000650.1:0-4041 GCA_049679725.1 Tepidisphaeraceae bacterium | reverse complement strand
GCTCTGTTCGTTCGAACGGAAAGAACCCGCCGCAAGCGGCGGCGCTTCACGGAACATCGAGACCCATTGTCATTTGTGTGAAACACTTTTCGTCCGATGCGCCACCCGTGGGCGCGGGTTGCAAATTGACCCCGCGCCACCCCCCGGCTATCATCGCGCCGCTAGGCCCCGACGAGCCGGACGCACGTCCGAATTGCGATTTTCCGCCGGGGTTTTCTCATCGATTTGACCGCGCGGGTCGCAGGGATGCGGGACCGCGCCGTCCGCGCCGCGAACGAGGTGTCACCAGTGAGTCAGGCCGTCTCCACTCCCCCCAAAGCCCCCGGCGGGCTCGAGGGCGTCGTCGCCGCTAAGAGCGAAATCTGTTTCATCGACGGCAACGCCGGTCGACTGGTCTACCGTGGCTACGAGATCGGCGACCTCGTCGAGAACGCCGGCTTCGAAGAGACGGCCTACCTGCTCTGGGACGGCGAGCTGCCGACCCGCGCCGAGCTCGATCAACTGAGGAAGGACCTCGGCGCCAGCGCCAAGCTTCCGCCGCACGTGCTGGCGATCCTCAAGGCGCTCCCGCCCGAAACCCAGCCGATGGACGCGCTGCGCACGGCCGCCAGCGCGCTGGGTGCGACCGACCCGGACCTTCGCAGCAATGAGCCCGATGCCAACCGCCGCAAGGCCATCCGGTTGACGGCGCAGTTCCCGACGATCGTCACCGCCTTCCACCGCCTCCGCGCCGGCCAGCAGCCGGTCGACCCCGATCCGTCGCTCTCGATCGCGTCCAACTTCCTCTACATGCTCAACGGCAAGCGGCCGCACGACACGCTGGTCCGCGTGATGGACGCCGCCCTCGTGCTGCACGCCGAGCACGGCATGAACGCCAGCACGTTCACCGCCCGCGTGACGGCGGCGACGCTCGCCGACATCCACGCCTCCGTCACCGCCGCCCTGGGTGCCCTCAAGGGCCCGCTGCACGGCGGGGCGAACCAGGACGTCATGGAACTGCTGCTGGAGTGCAAGAACATCGACGACGCGGAAACGAAAGTCCGCGACATGCTCAACAACAAGCAGAAGGTCCCCGGCTTCGGCCACCGCGTTTACCGCACGCTCGACCCGCGCGCCACGTTCCTCCGCAAGATGAGCAAGCAACTCGGCGAGGCCGCGGGCAACAGCAAGTGGTACGAGATGAGCGAGCGGATCATGCCGGTCGCCAAGGAGCTGAAGGGGCTGAACCCCAACGTCGACTTCTTCAGCGCCAGTGCCTACTACACGATGGGCATCCCGCTCGACCTGTTCACGCCGATCTTCGGCATCGCGCGCGTCACCGGCTGGTGCGCCCACGTGATGGAGCAGCACAGGAACAACCGCATCATCCGCCCGACGGATGATTACGTCGGCCCGTTCGGCAAGAAGGTCACGCCGATCGGGCAGCGGTAGGAGATCTGCCATGAGCGCCTCCAAACTTCGCAAAGAGATCAAGAAGCAGGTAGACGAGCTGCCCGAAGGCGATCTCCAGTTGGCGAAAGGACTTCTGACGGTGCTCCGATCTCGGGGGAAAGACGAGACATTCGAAGCTTACATGAGGAATCGCCCGCCGCTGAAGGAGCGACTGAAGCAGGCGGAGCAAGACATCCGCGCTGGACGACTCACCAACTGGCGGGATGTGCGGCGCGATGTTTAGGGTTGACCTGACCGATGCGGCGCGCGACGCCTACGCCCGCGCCGATCCGCCGCTTGCTCGCAAAGTCGCCCGGTGCTTCCATCAGCTCGAACGCGATCCGCGCCGACACAGCAACATCAAGCGTCTGACGGGACAATTCGCGGGGTTGTTCCGATATCGCATCGGCGATTGGCGTGTGCTCTATCGGATTGATGATTCCTCGGCTTCGGTGCTCGTTCACGACATCTCGCATCGGCGCGATGTTTACGAGTAGGGCTTGTCCGCTGAAAAGCTGACCGATTAACGAAATGCAACGCCCCGGCTGCTGGCGGTCATCGCGGGGGGGTCAACAGATGTCGTCGGCGTTATTGAATCCTACTTACGGTTGTCAGCTCCGGCTTCGGATTCACTTCGAGTTTGAGATTCCTGAACCGGACTTCCGTCGGTCCGCCGGAGTGCACCTGGAGTGCGAAAGTCCCGCGCTTCGCCCCCTTTGGATCGTCGAGGTCGACGCACTTCTTGCCGTTCAGTGCGGTCATGATGCGCGAGCCGACGGCGACGATCTCGTAGGTGTTCCACTCGCCGACTTTCACGTGTTGGTCGCCCGGCTTGTCCCACAGCAGCGCCCGGCCGTGCTCTTCGTAGAGCTTGCCCCACCAGCCCGCGCCGGCGTCGGCCTGGTAGCCCTTCACCTCGCCGGCGATCGCTTCGCTGCGGAACTGAATGCCGCTGTTGGCTTCGTTGGGCGTGAGCTTCACCTCCAGCGTGAGCCGGAAGTCGCCGGCGGTGAGGTCGCTGACTAGAAAAGCGTTCTTCTTCAGCCCCGTCGCGGTTTTGCCGACGATCTCACCGCTCTCGACGGACCAGACGCTCTTATCGCCGGACCAACCCGTGAGGTCCTTCCCGTTGAAGATGCCCGCCGTGTTCTGCGTCGTCGCGAGCATCGACACCTGCCTTGGCGAGCGCAGGTAGACCGCGAGGTCGCGGAAGTCGTCGTTGCTCATCCCCGCGATCAATCCCTCGGGCATCATCGAGATGCCGTTCTGCACTTTCAGCAGCGTGATGTCGGCCCGGGGAATGGTCAGTGTCTCGCTCTCGGTCACGAGCGTGACCGCGCCGGCGTCTTCGGCCTTCACGATGCCGGAGAGAACGCGCTTGTCCTTCAGCTTCATGACGGAGACGAGGTAGTCCTTCCCGATGACCGCGCCGGGGTCGATGATGTTGCTGGTGACGTATTCCGGATCGGCGCGATTCGAGCCGGTCAGGTCCGGCCCGACCTTTCCGCCGACGTCGAAGAGCGTGTGACACTGCACGCAGGTCTTGGCGAAGATCGCGCGCCCGTGGGCGGGGTCGGCGTTGTTCGTCGCGGAGCCGCGCAGGACTTTCTGCAGCCGGGCGATTTCCTTGAGCTTCTCGTCCGGCGTGGTGCGGACGCTGCCGAAGGTGCTGGAAACCCAGTTGCGGACCTCATCGCTCTCCAGCGACGTGAGCTGCCGCAGGATGGCGGCGGTCACGTCGGACTTGGGGATGACGTTTTTGTCGATCGCGCCGCGCAGTGCCTGCGCGTATGGGATGCGCGAGGCGAGCGTGTTCAGCGCATCGACCTTCGTGGGCGTGTCGTAGGAAGCGTACGATTTGAGGATCGCTTCCGGCGACGCAGGGTCATCGTACGCCGCCAGACCGCGCAGGGCGGCGGTGCGGATGGCGGGGTCGGCGACGCCTTGCTGGAGCAGGGTGACGAGCTTCGCGTCCTTCGCGCCGACGAGCGCTTCGATCGCCTTGCGGCGCTCCCCGGGAGATGCGGAGGTGTCGCCGACGGTCTGGCGCAATGACGCCATCGCGCGTTCTTCGCCGAACACGACGGACAGTTCCTGGACGCGGGCCGCGAGGTTCGCGTCACCCGCGCTGCCGAGCTTCGCGTAGACCGCGTCCCACCCCTTGGGGCTTGCGACTGACGGCCAACCCTTCAAACCATCCGTCATGCCCGCGATGACGTCCTTCTGCATCGCGGCGTCGTCCGATTCCGCCAGCAACGACGCCAGCGCTGCCAGCGGCTTCGTGTCGACTCTCGACGGGTCGCTGCCCGCAACGGCCGTGGCGGCGTTGGTGAGGCGGCGCGCGATGAACTCGCGGATCAGCGGAATCGCGGCTCTTCTAGCCAGCGCGATCGCCCGTTCCGTGTTCGCGCCCACCGCGGGTTCGGCGGCGTACCAGTACATCAGCGGCAGGTTGTGATCGGCGGCATCTTCGGAGTGCGCGACGAGGGCTTCAAGGATCGGCCAGCGCTGGTCAAGCGGGATGCGCTGCGCGGCGCTGGCAATGTAGAGTCGAACGATAGGCGAGGGGTCCGATTGCGCGAGGTGCGGCAGTTTTTCCAGTAGGGGGGG
>JBAUGM010000649.1:0-1666 GCA_049679725.1 Tepidisphaeraceae bacterium | reverse complement strand
AGACGGCTCGGGCGGAGCCTCGCCCTCCCGCGCGTTGTGACACGCGCGCGTCTCGCTGCCTCACCCCCCATCGTCTTCCGCGACTTCCTGGAGGCGGCTCAAGTCGATCGACACGAACTTGCGCAGCCGCGCGACGAGTTCTTCCATGTCGTAGCGCTCCGTCAGGCTCAAGGGCAGGAACACGCCCTGGCTGTGGTCGGAGGCGATGATCAGGTGCTGGTCGCCGTTGAGCGCGTAGCCGCTGTCCTGCGGTTGGTGGCCGGTCACGATGAGGCGGGCGCCGACCTTCTCCGCGAAGAGCTCCACGCCCGCCGCTGAAACGTGCCGGCCCCAGATGAGTTGGTACACGGGGCCGGTGCGGCGCTGGTAGTCGGCGCCGGTGAGCGGGCGGTCGAAGACGGTGAAGTCGAAGTGGTTGATCTGGTCGTCGGTCGGAAGGCTGTGGCAGAAGAACAGGTCGTTCTTCGTGCGCACGGCCAGCGGCAGCGAGAGGAGGAACTCGCTGATGGCGATGTTGACGCTGATGTGATCAGTCCGGAAGTCTCGCTTCACGCCGGCCGTGAACGCTTCGCAGACGCTGAAACCGGCCTTCATGATCCCTTCGCCGTGGATCTGCGCCAGGTCGTGATTGGCGAGGAGGAAGTGGACCTGCTCCGGGAAGTCGCACTTGAGTTCCGCGGCCTTGGCGAGCGTCAGCCAGCTTCCCTCCGCATGGTTGTGATCGTAATAGTCGCCGTGAATCAGCTCGTGCAGGATGAGGTGCCGCTTGGGGTTGTTCGCCAGGTCGGCCAGGCGCGTGACCTTGTCGAAGTTGGAGCGGTTGTCGTGGATGTCGCCGGTCATCCAGACTTCGCCGGTGGCATCGTCGGGGAGGTTGACGACCTGTTCGTTGCGGAGAGAACTGAGCTTGTTCTCCTCGGCGGCGGTCTGGAACGTCTCAATGACCTGATCGGCGTCGAAGGACATAAGTTGCCATCGTCTTTTGCGTCGGTGTCAGCGTCAACGGTGCCCGCGTCGAGCCCCGCGCCTGCGCGTCCTCACCCACCGCTGAACAACGGTCAGGCGGCTGGGGATATTCTACGCGGAATCGCGTTTACGTGGGAATTCGGGCGCGCGGGTTTCCGCCAGTCGTTACCGGAAGGAAGCAGACCCGCGGCGGAGCCGCTGGGCTCCGCTGGCGGACGAGAGCGGCGCGCGGTTTTCCCGCCCGCCGGTCTGGTCCCCCAACCTCTGTGAGACGCGCTACGAATGCCCACCGAGGCGTTCGCGGGGGGTCATGCCGTGGGGGGCGACGATGCCGTCAACCTGGCCCTGGATGCGCTCGCTCCGCGGCACGCCGCCCTGTTGGAGGCGGGTGAGGTGGCGCTTGTACTCGCCGATGCTGGTCACGTGCTTCTCGAGAATGACCTCCAGCATCGCCTGGATCTCGATGTGCTGCTTCTCGATCGTCGCATGGAGATCCTGGTATACGGCCCGCACGGCGCGGCGCATGTCGGGGTCGGGGATCGATCCAATGAACGGCGGGTCCTGACGGGGAGCGGATTCGGTCATGATCGACACTCCTTTGGTTTTCGGGGACGCGAGATGTGATCGACCGCCAGTCTACCGCGAGATGCGCAGGAATGGGAAAGGAAAGAGAGGATTCTCTTCCCGTGAAGCGCCGCCG
>JBAUGM010000648.1:0-4136 GCA_049679725.1 Tepidisphaeraceae bacterium | reverse complement strand
AAGCCAAGCCCGCCGCGACTCACTGCCACACTGGATGCGCCACTACAACGAGCAACGCACCCACAGCGCGCTCAACAACCGCCCACCGATCCAACGCGTTCGAGACGTCACCGGGCTCGACAGCTAGGCTGCGCTGGCGATGGCTTACGACCAGGAGCTTGCGAGTCGCCTGCGCGCTGTGCTCAGCGGGCTGGAGGGGATCTCCGAGCGGCGGATGTTCGGCGGGCTGGCGTTCCTGCGCGACGGCAACCTCGTCTGCGGCGTGATGGGCGAGATGCTGATGGTGCGGCTGGGTGAAGCACAGGCGAAAGCCGCGTTGGCCGAATCGCACGTGCGGTTGATGGACCTTCAGAGAAGGCCGTCGCGAGGCACGGTCTACGTCGGCCCCGAAGCGTGCGCGGCCGACGACGCGCTGCGTGGCTGGGTCGATCGCGCGCTCGGCTTCGTCGCTACGTTGCCGGCGAAGCCGGCTGTAAGAGCGGCGCGCAATAGGTGAGGTCGTGGTGCCCGCACAGCGCGGATCGCTGCCTCGGACGCGGATAGGTGTGTGGCCGCATGGTCGGTGGGCATTCGGCGCGCCGACGGACTATTGCTCCTCACCAGTGGCGTGATCGTCGCCGTGACGGTAATCGGCGAAGTGCTGCGGGTCGTAGGGCCGGGTGCCGGGCTCGCAGTGGTAGCACCGCTCGGTGACACCGTCGTGGTTGTAGAAGACGTGCTGTCGGCAGTCCTTCCGTCCCTTTCCTACAAGGCCGAGGTCGTAGAGCGGCATCGGGAGATGGATACGGATCCACGTGCGGAGCCGGTATCGAGGGCGTGCCATCCGTCGATGATCTCAAGGTGATCCGGCCGAAGGCCGGCGGTTCTTCGAGGCGAGCGGAGCCCGACCCGGTTGCGGCCCGTCGGCGACGCGATGACGATCAACGAGCTGCTGGCCCGCTTCCTCAAGGACCGCGAGCGCAGAGGCCGGAAGAAGTCGACGCGCCTCAACGCCGACGGCAACACCCGCACCCACATCGCCCCGTACTTCGGCACACGTCCGATCCAGGATATTACGACCTGGGACGTGACCGATCTCGTCGGTCACCTGGAGGCCAAGGAGCTCGCGCCCAAGACGGTCCACAACGTGATCGCGACGCTGTGCGCGATGCGCAACTATGCCAAGGCACCGCAGCCCCGCTGGGTGCTGAGCAACCCCGTCGACGGCGTCGAGCTGCCGGCCGTACCGAGCCGCAGGAGATTCGCTACCTCACGCTGCCCGAGATCCAGCGGCTTCTTGACCACGTGCGCCCCGGCATGTTCCACGAGATCGACTACGGCCTCTACAAGGCGGCGGTCACGACGGGGATGCGTCTCGGCGAGCTGGTCGCGCTGCGCTGGCGCGACGTCGACTGGAACGCCGGCCGCATCCGCGTGCGCGGCAACTACACCTGCGGCGAGTTCGGTACCCCCAAGACCCGCCGCTCCACCCGCTCGATCCCGATGATCCCCGACCTCGCCGCCCCTCCGCGCCCACCACGAGCGCACCCACTGGCCTGGCCCCGACGACCTCGTCTTCGCCCACCCCATATAACCGGCGACGTGCTCCCCAAGGCCAACATCACCCGCCGTATGGCCATCACGTGCAGCTGTACGCGGACTACGCGCCGAGCGAGCGGGAAGGCGAGATGGTGGCGGCGGCGTTCGGGAGTCAGACCTGAACGAACGAGCTGGTGACGATCAGGGCATGCTAAGAGCCCGATGCCGCCGGTTTCGGCGCAAACACGCGTTCCGTCCGGCTACCGTGCTCAAATGCCGAGATGCTCAGCCGTCATAGACATGAGACCTGACGGAACAGAGCTTCCCCGTCAGTCCCACACGGAGCTGGTGATTGGGCTGGTTGGGGCGATCGGAACCGATCTGGATGCGGTGTCTCGCGGCTTCGACCGAGAACTCAAGGCGTATGCCTATTCGATGGAATCACTGCGGCTTAGCGGGTTTCTCGCGGAACTCTCCTGGCCGAATCCCCGAATACTCCCTGTAGCTCCCTATGACGTTCGGGTGTGGGCGGCTATGGACGCTGGAGATGATCTCCGAAGAGACTGGAAGCGCGGTGACGCCCTCGCGTTGCTGGCGATCTCCGCTATCGAGCGCTCTCGTTTTGACGAGGCGAAGGGAGATGGGAAAGGGATCGATCCGACCTTCGGGCCGCCGACGATCGACCGCCGGGCGTGGATCCTGAGATCACTCAAGACCCCCGAAGAGGTCTCTACGATGCGCGACATTTACGGGCCGCGCTTTTTTCTCATCGGCGTACATATGAACGAGGACCAGCGGATTAGGAGCCTGCGCGCGCAGATTCGCGACTCTCGTCCCAACGATCCCGAAGCCGAATGGGCCCATGCGCCGTCGCAGTTGATTGATCGCGATTGGAAGGAAGAGCGTTCTCGCGGGCAAAACGTTAGTGACACGTTTAGTCAGTCTGACTTCTTCGTCACGGCCAACGACAATAAGAAACTGCGGGCAGATATTAAGCGCATATTACGGATCATCTTCGGCGATCCGTATGTCACCCCGTCACGGGACGAGTATGCGATGTTTTTGGCTGCCGGGGCTTCGCGACGCTCGGCTGAGCCAGGACGGCAGGTAGGCGCCGCGATCGTCAACAATGAAGGCTCGGTCCTCTCTCTCGGAACGAACGAAGTTCCCCGTGGAGGAGGGGGTGCTTACTGGGAGGGTGATCCGGATGATCGCCGTGAGTTCACGCTCGCAAAAGAGGCCAACCGGCTGCACCAGGAGAGAATCACTGAACGGATCCTCGCGGTCGTCGAAAGACGATTCGAGTTGGCCGCGACTGAAGTCGGCTTCGAGGCTACGTCTACGAACGCGAGATTCAAGCAAAGACTCCTCGACGAACTCCCAGGGGCCGTTATGAAGGAGGGGCGGGTTGGGGAGTTGACAGAGTTTGGTCGAGCAACTCATGCCGAGATGTCTGCTTTGCTTGATTGTGCAAGGCGCGGGGTTGCAGTTCAAGACGCATCGCTGATGACGTATACGTTTCCTTGCCATAATTGCGCGCGCCATATCGTCGAGGCAGGGATTGCGCGTGTGGTGTTTGTCGAGCCTTATGCGAAGAGTCTCGCACTGGAGTTGCACGATGATGCCATCGAGTTATCGGGACGGAACGGATCGGGTAACGCGACGAGCCCTGTGGTATTTACACCGTTCTCAGGGGTTGCGCCGCGTCGGTATCTCCAATTGTTCGACGCACGATGGCGAGAGTCGCGAGGCTATCCTTCCCGCAAGGACGGGGACGGAAGGCCGATTGAGTTTGAGCAATTGATGAGCAAAGCGATGCCGGTTATTACTGATATTGAGTCTGAGGATCTGCGTCCACGAGTGCCGGTTTATCGTAGTCGTGAGCGGCGAGCTATTGACCTGCTCCAAGAGATCTTCGAGGCAACAGAATTCGCGATGGAGGAAGAATGATGAGCACGAGACGGACTTCGATGCGAGAGGTGATCGCGACAACCAGTCATGCTGTCCGGACGGGGCCGATTGCCAACCAGCGAGCGAACCAAGGCAGCTGGGTCACAAAGGATTCCCGCACAGGGTCCTACACGGTCAAGGCTGCTGCCAAGAGAGGCGAGAAAGCGTAGTCGGGTCGGAGTGCAGAGAGATGACCTATCGGCTATGCGGATGCACCCCAAGGTTCCATCCAAGGCTCCAACAGGAGCAGATCCAAGCGCATCCGGCACATCTGACACCCCCCTACAGCAGCGGATATGCCTGAGACAACCCCGATGTGGGATTTCGAATCTCGACGCCCCCGGGCGGCTGCGGCGACGAGCACGCGGTCGGCGCGGCGCTGGGCGAGATTAGGTGAGGCGGAGAAGGCCGCCGTAGATGCCATCGATGAAGCGCGGTGTTGAAGCAAACCGGGTGAACTCCTCGGTCACTCGTAGCCAGCTTGAGCAGCAGCACGATGTCTTCGCCCTTGAGTACCGCGCGGCTCCGACCAGGCTGTCCCTGGTCCCCGGGACTAGGGACAAGCCAAAGGCGCGCTTCAACCCGCTGCTCCCTGCACGGCTACGATCCCGGGCGCTTGCTCCGCGAACGCGCCCACCGGCCGTGCACCGCAACACACTGCGATGCCC
>JBAUGM010000647.1:0-2698 GCA_049679725.1 Tepidisphaeraceae bacterium | reverse complement strand
GCGCACGATCGCGCGGCACAGGTCGACGCCGGTCGAGCAGATCACCGCCGAGCGGATCTGCTGCGCCTTCACCAGGCCATTGCTCACCTTGATCGGCACGACGCCCAGCGGCGCGCCGCCGACGGTGGGCATGACCTGCAGGAGCGGCATCGGGGTGCGGACATCGGGCAGCTCGCGCGACAGCTCGATCGTGACGCGGCCCGCGTTGCACGACACCTTGCTGCCGCGCCACTCCTCGACGAAGTTCGGATCGTAGAACCGATCGGATGGCCAGTTCGGCCGGCCGAACAGCTCCTGGAGCATCAGCGTCCAGTCGGCCGCGGCGTGCACCGCTTCGCCGGCAAACGGGTCGGCGGCGGGGAGTTTCCCGGCGAGCGGGAAGGTGCCGCGGAAGAGCGACGCGGTTTCGCCGTCGCGCTCGACGCGAAGCGTCGGGTAGATCGTCTTGGCGAAGTACGCGCCGAGGATCGGCCAGAAGCACCGATCCGCCATCGCGTCGGCGATGACGTCGGCGGGCACGATGCCGGCCACCACCGGCAGCGTCAGCTCATCGAGCTTCTTCCCGTCGAGCTCGACGCGGATGCGCACGCGCTCGATCGGCGCGGGCAGCGTGAGGTCTTCGATCGGGCTGCACACGTCGAGGACGCGCAGCGCCGTTCGGCCGACGGTGGTCGAGCGGACGGCTTCGGTGCGGTAGAGGATCTCGCGATCGATCGCGCGCAGCGCCTGCTCCGCGAACTCGCCCACGCCGTTGACGCGGCCCACCTCGCGCAGGAACGACTCGATCACGCCCTCGACCTTCGGCCACAGCTGGTACGCCCGGTGCGGCGGCGTGAGCGCCGGCAGGAGCATGCCGTCGGCGATGATGATGCCCACCGCGGCGGCTTCCAGCTCGGGGGCGGGTCGATCGGCGAGGAACGAAACGAGGTGGCTCGATTCCTGCCCGCGCCCCAGCGCCAGGCTCGCGAACCAGCAGAGGTGGTACCACTGCTTCACGAGCGGCACGGGTTTGGTGATGCCATTCGCATGCCGCGGGTCCGGGTCGGTCACGCGCGGATCGGGTTCGTGCGCCCGGCGGACGACGACGAGCGAATCCTGGATCAGCCGGCTCGCGTCGAACGACGCCGACCCCGGCCGCGTGCGGTAGAGGCACAGCGTGTCGTCGAGCCGCCCAAAACGGCATCCGCATCGCGCGATGCGCTGCCACAGGTCCCAGTCCTCGCAGGTGCGCAGCGACGTGTCGAACTTGCCCGCGCGGCGGACGATGTCGACCTTGATCACGACCGTGTGGATCGTGATCACGCAATCGTGTGCCAGCGCCTCGAACAGGTCGATCCCCGGCGGGCGGTTGTTGAAGTCGAAGCGCGACCCATCGGGCAGCAGCCGTGCCCAGCCGCAGGTGACCGCGTCGAGCGTCGGGTCGGCGGCGAGGGCATCGGTCATCTTCTGAAAGTAGTCGGGCAGGAAGATGTCGTCGGCGTCGAGGAAGCACATCCAGTCGGTGCGGATCTGGTCGATGCCGTTGTTGCGCGCCGCGCTCACGCCGCTCTTGGGTTGCTCGATCAGACGGACACGCGGCTCGGTCTCGATGAAGCGGCGGACGAGGGTCGCCGTCGCATCGGTGGAGCCGTCGTCGATGACGATCGCCTCCCAGTGCGGCCAGGTCTGCGCGACGAGCGAGCGCAGGGTTTCTTCGACGGTTTCGGCGGAATTATGGGCTGGGATGATGACCGAGACGTTCACGCGCGCACACTCCAACTGTTCCCCGAAAGCGAAGTGGGGTCAGGAGTTGGATCGGGCGGGACGGATGACGGGTTTATGAACGTTTACGGCAAGCGCGATTCGCGCGCACGGTCCGATAGCAGGCGATCAATCCGCCGCAAGTACGTTCGTGGCGTGCTGGAGCACGTTCTGGGTGTCGGCGATGGTCTGGGCCCATTTCTCCGGCGTGCCGCCGCTGAGTTGGGCGAGGTGCTCCGCCTGCTTGGATGTCTCGAGGATGCGCTCCAAGTACGCGACCGAGCCGCGCAGCTCGTTGCGGTCTTTGGAGAACAGCCCGCGGCGGGTGCCGTCGTCGGGGATCTGGTTGGCGAGGGTTTGCAGCTGCCTCGTGCGGTTGTCGATCCGACGGAGCTCGGCGTCGATCAGATCGCGTGCGCGCTCCCCGATCGGCTGCGCGAGGCTGGCGGTTTCCGTCCCCTGACCGGTGGCGACGAACTCCAGCGCCCGCAGGGTCAGGATCGGCTGCACGACCTTGAGGATCGGCTCGAGGGTTTGCGCTTTCAGCGCCGCTTCCAGCTCGCGACGGTCGGCCGCGAGCTGGTCGGTGAGTAGCGCCGACGCGGCGCGCTTGCGGCTGGCGTTATCGGCGATGCTGATCGGGTCCCCGCCCTGCTTCGGCGTGTACTTCATGTCCTGGCTGTGGCGGATCAAGAAGGCCGTGCCGCGCGCTTCCGTGGCCACGTTGACGTCCGGCGACTTGGCGGCGGCCTCGTAGGCGATCAGCGCGGACGGGTGGTCTTCAAGGTTGAGCAGGCAGTCACCGCGGATCAGTTGCAGCTCGAACTTGTCGTTCCCCTTCGGCTCCTCGCCCCAGCGAATGGCGCGGGCCGCCTCCTGCAGGGCCGTGCGGTAGTCGCCCGCCTCGTGCAGCTTGCGGATCTCGGCGATCGGCAGCGCCGGCTTCTCTCTCCCGGGC
>JBAUGM010000646.1:0-29436 GCA_049679725.1 Tepidisphaeraceae bacterium | reverse complement strand
CGGCATAGCCGCCGCCGGATGGCGTCCACACCGCGGCAGTGGCGGTTGAGCCGTCCTCCGGCTGCGTGTAGCCCGCGATGGCGCCGCCCGTGCCGATCGCGTTGGCGCCGCCGGTCGGTTCACCCGCGGGAAGCGGAAGCAACTCAGCGACGTACCCGCCCGGCGTCGGCCGCCAGACCGTCGGGACGTCGACGAACGCTTCTCGGCTGTAGCCGACGACGACGCCCGATGCGTTCACCGATTGCCCGTAGCTCTGGGATGCGCCGCCGGCCGGCGCGAGCTCGCGCACGAGTTGGCCGTGCGCCACCAGCGGCGCGAGCGTGGTGATGATCGCGGACGTGAGTTTCGTGATCGTGCGAACCGGAAGTGTCGTTGCCATGACGCTCCCCCGCTTGGGAAACACGTGTTTGAATTGTCGCCTTGGAACGCGCGGGAGTGTAAACGAATCCCCGTGAACGTGCGACCCCGAAGACTCAATCGAACGCCCGACCGCGGGAGGATGGAAGTCTCGCTTGCGGCTTCGCGGTCGGACATCGCGCGCGGCCGACAATCGCATCGGATCGAACGGTATCGCGCATACGTCGATCGGCGAACCTAAGCCGTTATTCAAACGTTCTTTACAATCGACCCGAACCAGGTCAGCGACCTCTTGCAAAACCGCCCAGAAAAAGGTTGCATCAAGCCTTTGCGGTGGTATGTTTTTCCCTAGCGCGGCATGTTCGATCGATTTCAAACGATCGTAATCATCCATGACGCATGATCGCTCACCTCTCTCGTCCCGCCACCTCGCACAAGAAGGAGTCTCCCCATGAGGCGCCAACGCGGATTCACCGGATTCACCCTGGTCGAGTTGCTCGTCGTCATTGGGATCATCGCGGTTCTGATCTCGCTGTTGTTGCCGGCGCTGAACCGCGCGCGGGCGCACGCGACCAGCGTGCAGTGCTTGAGCAACCTCCGGCAGCTCGGACAGATCTGCTATCAGTATGCCGCCGAGAATAACGGATGGCTCCCGCCCTCCCAGCCGGACTCGATTCGCCAGCTCACTGGCGGTGGCAACATCGCCGGCAACTCGGGCGTGGGACTGAATCCCGCGCCATCGCACCGGTTGCGGCAGGAGCTGTTCCGCCGGCTCAAAGGCAGCACCCTCATCTTCTACTGTCCTGCGAATCTGCTGGACGGTGCCAGGCAGTTCCTTGATGGCGATATAGCCAATTCCAGCACGGATAATTTTCAGGCGCCGCGGGCCGAGCTCGAGGCGCCCTTTGGAGTGGTCAGCCCTAATCACTTTGCCGTCATCATCGGATATTGGTACGTGGGGAACCCCTGGCGTCCGGGCGGGCCGGGCGGGCCGACGCCGATGCCGCCGAACTCCCCGCCGATCACGCCTGCGATTCTCGATGGGAGCTTCGGCTACCGCCAGTGGCTCGACGTCGACCAGGACGGCCTCGCCCGCGACGAGTATTTCTCCAAGCTCGGCGAGAAGAACTCCGCAGAGATCGTGATCGCGACGGATAAGTCGCGTCAAGTGGGCGGGGGCTGGCTGTTCATGCACGGCCGAGTGGGCATGGTCGTCGCCAACGCGACTGACACCTCGAAGATCAAGGCCGCATGGAAAAACAACCTCTACGCCGACGGGCACGCTGAGCCTAAGCGTCCGGACGAAGTGAAAAACCGGTACTCCATCAATAACCCGGCACAGTGGTAACAGAACGACGCCGCCCCAACGGAACCCAGTTGCCGCAGAACCGAGGGCGATGCCGCCGCTCAAACCAAGCGACGGCGTCGCTTTTCTTTTGCTGTCATCCCCGCCCTTGCGTCTCTAGCCACCGGACAATCGAGTCGTGAGCAATCCAATCCAATCGTCTGGTAAGGCCGCTCACACCGTTAATTTATCGCAAATTTCGTGTTGCAACCGCGCGGGGCGATGCTATCTTGTCGCGACGTTGGCGTTCGCTATCGATACCGAACGCTTGTCGCCAATGAAGCATTCTGCCCCCCTCGCTTCCGGCCTCCCCCGTCCCAAGCAACCCGTGTCCATTTCTCACAGGAGTTGTTCATGAGGCGTCACCGTGGCTTTACGCTCGTCGAGTTGCTCGTCGTCATCGGCATCATCGCGATCCTGATCTCGCTGCTCTTGCCCGCGCTGAATCGCGCTCGGGCGCATGCGATCAGCGTGCAGTGCCTGAGTAACCTCCGGCAGATCGGTCAGATTTCCTTTCAGTACGCCAGCGAGAACAACGGATGGCTCCCGCCCAGCCGGCCCGATGTGCTCGCCTCGATCACTGCGGGCGGAGACATTGCCGGAAATTCCGCGGTCGGCCTGAACCCAGCACCGTCGCACCGGATACGCCAAGACCTGCATCGCCGGCTCAAGAACGCCACCGGCATCTTCTACTGCCCGGCGAACATGCAGGACGACAACGTGCAGATTCTGGATGGGGTCATCACCCCGGTAGGACAGTCTGCAGAACGTAAAGCGTTTCAATCGCCTATCGCTGAACTAGTAAAGCCGGAGCCCGGCTTTGCCGCCGTTCCCGAGGCGCGCATCGGTTACTACTACATGGGCAACCCCCAGCGCCCCGGTGGACCCGGCGGTCCGACCCCCATGGGCTTCACACTCCCGGCGGGCACGGGATCGTGGGAAGACTACGGATATCGTCAGTACCTTGACACGAACGGCAACGGCGTCGCCAAAGACGAGTACTTTTCGAAGCTCGGTCAGAAGAACGCCACTGAGATCGCGATCGCCACCGACAAGACGCGCCAGCAGACCGGCGGGTGGTGGTTCATGCACGGCAAGCTGGGCATCACCGTTGCGGGCTCGAACGACACATCCAGGAGCAAGGCCGCGTGGAAGAATAATCTCTATGCCGACGGGCATGCCGAGTCGAAGCGGCCTGACGAGATGAAGAACCGTTGGTCGCCGACCAATCCGCTCGTCTGGTAGGCGCGTTGGGAATCTTCCATTCCAGAAGTCACAGGGCGATGCCGTCGTTACCACAGCGACGGCATCGCCTACTTTTGTTGCTCGTCCCCTGTCCTCATCGGCTCAATGCGTTCTGCCCACGCCGACCGCGCGTTCACCATCCACCCAAACGACTTCATCGGCCCGCCGCCTCGTCGGCCTCGGGGCGCAGTTCAACCCCTACCTCTACGCCACGGTAAACTCGCCGCTGGCGAAGCGACGGCGACGTCGGCCGACGGTTCGATCTCGGTCGTCGCGCCACCAGGCGGTTTCGTGTCGCTCAGCACGATCGAACCGAAGTTGTGAAGGGAAGGTTCAGAGATTCATCGCCTTGATCCGCTCCGCCGCCTGGGCTTTGACGTCCTTGTAGAGCGAGTTGCCGTGGGCGTCGATGGCGACGATGAGGGGGCCGAAGTTCTTCACGCGGAACTTCCAGAGGCACTCGGGCATCAGGTCTTCCCACCAGACTTCTTCGATCTCCTCGATCTGCATCGTCTCCAGCGCCGCTGCGCCGCCGACGATGGCGAGGTAGACGCCGCCGTGCTCTTTCATGGCGTCGACGGTGTCCTGAAGGAAGCCGCCCTTGCCGACCATGGCGCGCACGCCGTACTGCTTGATCAGCGGCGGGTAGAAGCGGTTCATGCGCGTGGAGGTGGTCGTGCCGATGGAGATCTTCTCGTATTTCCCGTTGGGCAGCTTCCGCACGCCGGGGGCGGTGTGCAGGCAGACGGCGCCGGTCAGGTCGGTCGGCGGGGGCACGCCTTCGTCGAAGATCCGAATCTGCGTCGCGTCGCGAATGCCGTAGATGTGGCCGTTGATGTAGACGGCGTCCTCAAGCTTGAGCCCGCGGATCATCTCTTCGGTCAGCGGCGTTTGTAGTGTGATCTCGGCCACGTGTTTCTCCAAGTCCTTTACGCAAAGATCGCAGAGATCACAAAGATCGCAAAGAAGAAGCAGAAGACAAGATTTTGATTTCTTTCTTTGCGATCTTTGCGTTCTTTGTGATCTTTGCGTCAGTTCGAGTACGTCACATTCCCATCCGCATCAATTACCGCGCACGCGCGTTCGCCGCGCCAGCATTGCATGTTGACGGCGACGGGGAGCTGGCTGATGTGCGTGTGGGCCCACTCGATGTTGACGGCCATCGCCGTGGTCACGCCGCCAAGGCCCTGCGGGCCGATGCCGGTCTGGTTGATCAGGTCGAGCAGGTCGTTTTCGAGCTGGGCGACGAGCGGGTCGGTGTTGTGCGTGCCGACCTTGCGGAAGCAGCTCGCCTCCTTCGCCATCGCGGCCGCGAGGTCGCTCGTGCCGCCCAGGCCGATGCCGACGATGGTGGGGGGGCAGGGGTTGGCGCCGGAGTCAAATACGCACTCCAGCACGTACTTCTTGACCGCCTTGATTCCGTCGGCGGGCTTGAGCATGCGCAGGAAGCTCATGTTCTCCGAGCCGGAGCCCTTCGGGGCCATCCAGATCTCGAGCTTGTCGGAGTCGGGGACGAAATCGATCTTAATGATCGGAATGCCCTGCCCCGTGTTCGTCTGCGTGTTCTTCCGCGTGATCGGGTGGACGGTGTTGGAGCGCAGCGGATGCTCCTTCGTCGCCCGCTCGGCGGCGATCCTGATCCGCCGC
This sequence comes from Tepidisphaeraceae bacterium, assembly GCA_049679725.1. GTDB lineage: Bacteria > Planctomycetota > Phycisphaerae > Tepidisphaerales > Tepidisphaeraceae > DASYWJ01. The sequence goes on along the minus strand of JBAUGM010000646.1, from coordinate 24,842 downwards.
TTGATCTCCGCGCCATCGATGTTGAGCTTCGCGCCGATCAGCACCTTGTAGATGGCCAGGCCGGTGTCCTGGCAGACCATCATGTTCTTCTCGTCGGCGAGCTTGATGTTCTCAAGGACGGTGAGCATCACCTTCGACGCCGTCTTCTCGCCGGCGCCGGTTTCCGCGTCGTAGCCCTTCTGCAAGCCTGCGCGGACGTCCTTGGGGATGTCCTTGAGCGCGCGGATGTACAATTCCTTGCACGCGTCCTCGATCTGGTCGTAGATGGTTCCGGTATCGATCATCGTCATGGCAATCCTCTTCACGCAAAGATCACAAAGAACGCAAAGACCACAAAGAGGAAGTCATGTATTGCCTTGTCTTCTTTGCGCTCTTTGCGGCCTCTGCGATCTTTGCGTCACACAGAGACCGGTTGCTTCGCATCATGCAATTCCGGCGGCGTCAGGCGCGTGAACTTCACGGGCTCGTACCAGACCTTGAAGTCATCGCCGTCCGGCTTCATGCAGATATTCTTGAGCCAGTTGACATCCTTCTCGACGAAATCGCTGCGGTAGTGCGCGCCGCGCGACTCCGTTCGGATCAGCGCGCTGCGGGCGATCATCTCGGCGATGCAGGCGAGGTTTTCCGTGTTGATCGCCTCGTTCCAGCGGGCGTTGTAGACCGCGCCGCCCGAACCGTCGGCGGACTGGATCCGCTCACGGATCGACTGGAGCTCCAGCACGGCTTCCGTCATATCCTTGCCGTTGCGGACGACGCCGACCTTCGCCCACATTGTAGCTTCGAGCTGCTCGCGCAACGCGAACGGATTCTCCCCGCCGGCGCGGTTCAATGAGGCCGACCACCGGTCGCAAACCGCTTTGGCCTGCGTAGTTACGTCTCCCGCGAGCGTCGCGGTCTTGATGTACTCCGCCATGGCGTCACCGGCGCGGGCGCCGAAGACGATGGAGTCGGCGACGCCGTTGCCGCCCAGGCGGTTCCCGCCGTGCACGCCGCCCGCGTCCTCGCCCGCGGCGAAGAGGCCGTCGATGTTCGTGAAACAATTCACGTCGATCTTGATCCCGCCCATGTGGTAGTGGGCGCTGGGCGAGACCTCGACGCGGTCGTGCAGCAGGTCGAACCCGTACTCGGCGCAGCGCTCGACCATCCCGCTGAAGTTGTCGAGGAGAAATCGCTCGCCGAGGTGGGATGCGTCGATGAAGACGCCGCCGGCTTGCGTACCCCGGCCGGCCATGATCTCCATGTAGCTGGAGCGCGAGACGACGTCGCGCGTGGCGCGCTCGAGCTTGTCGGAATACTTCTCCATGTAGCGCTCGCCCAGCGCGTTGTAGAGATGCGATCCCGCGCCGCGCAGCCCCTCTTCGAGCAGCCCGCCCGTCGCGATCGACTTGCCGACGAGCAGCCCGGTGGGGTGGAACTGCATCATCTCCATGTCGATGAACTCGGCGCCAATGCGCGCCGCCATTGCCTGCCCGTCGGCGGCTTTTTCCAGCGACGGCGAAGAGATCTGGTACATCGTCGCGCCCGCGCCGGTGGCGGAGAGCGTCGCCTTCGCCTTCACCGCGATGAACCGCCCCTCGCGGTTGTCGAGCAGCACGGCGCCGACGACGCGCCCCTCGCCATCCTGAATGAAGTCCAACCCGCGCGTCTCCTCGAGCACCGTGACGTTCGGCTGCTCGAAGACCCAGTCGCGCAGGTTCGACATGATCTCGATGCCCGTCAGGTCGCCCTTGTGCACCGTGCGATCGAACGACTGCCCGGCGAACGGCTTCTGGTGGATCGTCCCATCGGCATTGCGATCGAAGAGACAGCCGATCGAGTTCTCGAGCTCGATGATGCGATCGGGCGAGTCGCTGACCAGCGCCCACGCGAGGTCCTGATTGTTGAGAAACTGCCCGCCCCTGATCGTGTCCTCGAAATGCTTCTGGAACGAGTCGGCCGAGTTGAGGACGCAGTTGTACCCGCCCTGCACCATGCGCGTGCAGCCGGACTGGCCGATGAGCCCTTTGACGGAGATGACGATCCGTGTGCGCGGATCGGCCTCGACCGCGTGCAGCGCCGCCAGCATCCCCGCGCCGCCCGCGCCGAGGATGAGGATGTCGCAACTGATTTCATCGAGCGGGAGCAATCGTCGCCTCCGTCGTTACGGTTTGCGGCATGCGGAAGAATTCGTCATTCCCGACGAACGCGGTCACCCCCCAATACGCCACGAGCAGCCCGAACGCGACGAGCCCGCCGGTGACGAAGGGCCGTGCGGCGCGCTTCACCCAACTGAAATCGAGGATGATGTTCCGCACGCCGTTGAGGCCGTGGTAGAGGGCGATGAACAGAAAGGACAAATCGATCGCGACGAACCACGGGTTGCGGAAGAAGCGGTTCTGCACGACCTCGTACGTGATGCCCTGCGTGCGCGCCTCGACGGAGTAGTGCTCGACCCAGAAGTGCATGATCAGCAGCACCAGCAGGGCGGCGCCGGTGATGCGCTGAAGGTACCAGTTGAAAGCGCGTGCGTTCATTTCAATCCAGATGCGAACGCAGAGACGCAGAGAAGCAGAGATAGGAAGAGTAGATCACATTATTCCTCGTCCGAACTCTGCTTCTCTGCGTCTCTGCGTTCATGTCTTTCTTAGTGCCCCGGCGGGTTCAGGATGCCGTAGATGATCATGGGCAGGGCGCCGGCGATGAACAGCACCGCGCCCACGCCGATTGCGAAGTACCAGAACCACTGACGCTGGCTCGTCATCCCGACGCCCAAGTCGACCATCGTTAGCCGGATGCCGTTCAGCGCGTGAAGGATCACCGCGCCCAGCAGCAGGATCTCGGCGACTTTGAACAGCGGCTGGCTGAACATCTTCATCGCCGCATCGAACTTGGCGGGGTCGCGCAGACCGTGGATCGAGTGCACGTGCAGCACGAGGTAAAACACCAGCGCCAGTCCGGTGATCCGCTGGATCCAGAACCCCAGGTGCCCGGCGTATTTCCAGCGGTACTTACGAACCGCTAACGAAAGTGGACTTGTCATTGAACTTCTTCGGGAAGAGCAGGCCGCGCTTCATCTTCATGATCGAGTCGGTCAGGTTGATCCCCTTCGGGCATGCGGCCACGCAGTTGAACTGCGTATGACACCGCCACACGCCTTCCTCGTCGTTGAGCACTTTTAAGCGCTCCTCCGTGGCGTTGTCCCTCGGATCCAGGAGTCGCAACATCGCTTTGTTGATCGCGGCCGGGCCAAGATAACCCTTGTGCGTGTCGGTCATCCCGCAGGCGCTGTAGCAGCAGCCGCAAGTGATGCAGTCCCACTTCTTCGCCGACTGCTTGCCGAACTCGCTCGTCGGCGGGACGATCGCCAACTCCTTCGACCCCTTGCGCGACGGGTGCAGCGCCGGCTTGATTCGCTTCCACTTGTCGAAGAACGGCTCGAGCGAGACGACCAGGTCCTTAATGACCGGCAGCGTCTGCAGCGGCTCGACGGTGACCGTATCGCTCTTCAGCGTCGCCACGCGCGTCTGGCACGCCAGCCGCGGCTGCCAGTTGACGGTCATCGCGCAGGTCCCGCACATGCCGACGCGGCACGAGCAGCGGAACGACAGCGACGGGTCCTGCTTGCGCTGGATCTCGAATAGCGCATCGAGCACCGTCATGCGATCTTCGAGCGTCACCTTGAACTCGCGCGCCGGGCCCGCCGCCCCAGAGGCGCCGGTGCGAGCGATTCGGAACAGATAAGTGTGCATCAGGCATCTGCTCGGGAAAAACGCGATGATAGGAGGCCGCCGGAACCTGTCAAGCGATTGTAATCGTTAGTTTCGCTGGGGTGCATTTGATATGATTTTTCATGGGTTTTCAGGGTGTTGAGGAAGCAGGCTGAGGTCGCGATGACGCAAGCGATTTACCGTCCGCCTCGGCGGAACCGGCGTCACTCGCGGCATCGCGATCCGTTCACGGGCGCTACGTCGGCCGCTTGCGATACTCCGTCGTCAGCATCCCCGCATAACCCCAGTTCTCCGGATCGACTTCGTCGATGACGATGTGCGTGTGCTCCGGCCGCTTGCCGAGGACGCGGACAAGCGTGTCGGTGATCTCCTTGACGATGGCCCGCCTTCTGCTCCGGCGTGACGCCGTCTCTCGTGATGCGCACGTTGACGTAGGGCATGTGCGGCATCGTAACACGAAGTGAAGATTTGCCCGTTTCATTCGTGCGAGCGCATTGCTGCCGCAAATTCACAACGAGATTTGGCAGTTCCCTCAAAAAACACCAACAACCCGTGAGTGGTGCGAGGTGCAAAATCGCAAAACTTCGACGCCCAATTGCAAAGGCGCTTGAATTGACCTTCGCTAGCCTCCGGTTCTTGCATGCGGCGCGAGAGGTTTCGTTGCGCCGCGAGGTCGGTTCAACGCGGAGGAGTGGCTGGTGAAGAACGGGCAGTATATCGGCGCGGGCATTGCCTCCGGTGTTCTCTGCTTTGCCGGCGCGGCCGGGGGGCAGATCAAGGCGTTCCCACAGGCGGAGGGGTTCGGCGCGGGCGCCCTCGGCGGGCGCGGGGGCGACGTGTATCACGTCACCAAGCTGACGGACGATGGCTCGGCCGGAACGCTTCGGCACGCCGTCAGCACCGTCCCCACCTCCGGCCGAACCATCGTCTTCGACGTCGGCGGGTGGATCAGCCTGAACAGCAAGCTCGGGTTGACGAGCAGCAAAGTCACCATCGCCGGGCACACGGCGCCCGGCGGCATCGGCATCCGCAATGGCCAGTTCTCCGTCGGCGGCGATGATGTGATCGTCCGCCACATGCGCTTCCGGCCCGGCAAGGTCACCAACACCGACCACGACTCGGTCAACACCAACGAAAACGCGCAGCGGGTGATCTACGACCACATCTCGGCCGAGTTCAGCACCGACGGCGGCTTCGACCTTCAGGCCGACGAGGTGACGCTGCAGTACAGCTCGGTGTCGTTCGGCCTGCTGACCCACTCGACGGGCGGGTTGATTCAGTCGCCCACCGGCGGCGCCGCGGGCCAGCTCTCGTTCCACCACAACCTGTTCGCCCACAACGAGACGCGCAACCCCAAGGCGCGGGCCGAACTGATCGACTGGCGCGACAACGTCATCTACAACTACCACAACGGCTTCCTCGCCGGCGAGTCGGACACCGACGTCAATCCCAACTGGAAAGCGAACTTCGACGGCAACACGTACATCTCCAACAGCGGCGGCAACAGCGGCAGCGGCGGCCGACCCATGATGACCGGCGGGCGAACGCAGAACTACGACCTGTACTACGGCACCAACGCCCTGGATCGCGACAGCGACTCGGCCGACGACCCGATCGTCTACACCCGCGCCCAGGCGATGACCAACCAGTCGGTCGTCAGCAGCGCCTATAACTGGTCCACCACGCCGTTCGATGTTGGCGCCGCCGTCGTCTGGCAGAACAGCAGCCCCGCCGCAGCCTACGCCCGAGTGCTCGAACAGTTCGGCGCTACCCCCTGGAACCGCGACGCCGTCAACCAACTGATTCACGACCAGGTGCTCAGCCGCACCGGTTCGCGCATCAGCAACGAAAACCAGCTTCCCATCGCAAACGCCGGCTACCCGACGCTCGGCGGCGTCGCGAAGCCCACCGACGCCGACAACGACGGCATGCCTGACGCGTGGGAAACAAAGCACGGCTTGTCCCCGACGGTCGCGAGCAACAACGGCGACTTCGACAACGACGGCTACACCAACCTCGAGGAGTACCTCAACGACCTCGCCGCGTTCAAAGCCATCGGCCCGGTCGCGTTCGACGGGATCGGGCGCTACGCGGATTGGAACAACTGGACCAACCGCTGGGAACCGTCCCGCCTGGACGACGTCCACATCGACACCGGCACCGCGACCGTTGACGCCGTCGGCCAGAAGGCCGGCACGCTGCGGGTTGGCGCGGCCGCGGGCAGCAACGGGACGCTGGCCGTCCAGTCCGGCTGGCTCGAAGTCACCGATGCGCTGCTCGTCGGTCCCGGCGGGACCGGCGCCGTCACGCACACCGGCGGCAGCGTCGTCGTCGGGAACGGTGGCGTCACCATCATCAACGGCGCCTACGCCCTCTCCGGCGGTCACCTCGTCACCCCGTTTTTGGACAAGGGCCCGGGTGGGACCTTCGCGTTCACCGGCGGCACCCTCCACGCCGCCGCGGTCGGGTTCGACCTCGTCAACAACGGCGGCACGATCTCCCCTGGCAACTCCGTCGGCCACACCGAGGTGCTCGGCGACCTCACGCTCATCGCCGGCGCCCTCCAGATCGAGCTCGATGAAACCACCAGCGACACGCTCGGCGTCTTTGGCCTCGCGACCCTCGGCGGCGATCTGGAAATCGGGCTGCTCAACGGGTTCGTGCCAGAGGACGGCGACTTCTGGACGATCCTCGTCGCCGACGGAGGCATCACCGGCGCGTTCGTGAGTGTCCCCGAAGGCTACAGCGTCCAGATCGTCGGCAACGCGCTGGTGCTGACCCACGCCGTACCGGAACCGGGGTCGGTCGCCGCGCTGCTATCTCTCTCCTGCGGCTCGATGCTGCGCCGGCGTCGTCGCCCACGGGGGCAATGATCCCTAACGTGGCTTGGGCGTCCCGCCCGAGCTTTCTACAAGAATAACGCGAAGAGCTCGGGCGGGACGCCGCCCAAGCCACGGACTTCTTCACTCCCTCGCCCGCTTGGTGGTTGGGTTGGGACCGGTGCGCTTGAGCTTGTACACGTGGACGTCGAACGGGCCGAACCAGTCGGTGAACTTGCCGTTCTCGATCACGACCTTGCGCGGGGATTCGAACATGACCTCGGCCGTCGGGTTGGTGGGAGGGAGGCCCTCGAAGAGGATCTGCTGCGCGTCGCCCTAGCGCTTGCAGGCAAGGATATAGATGTCGTCGCCGTCTTCGCGCACAAGGAACTCGAATCCTTTCGCTCGCGCGAAGACCGTGCCAACCACCTTGGCCGTCAGGTACAGGTCAGAATTCTTCGCCACCAGCGCCGGCAGGAGCGGGCTCTTGTGCCCCACCTCGGCCAGGATCGGGCGCAGCGTTTTGTTCCAATACGTCCAGTTCCAGCCGTGCTTGGCGTCTTCGGGCGAGAGGGTCGTCGGGAGGTTGCCGCCGAAGTAGATCAGGCCGCGCGCGCCGGTGATGATCGACTGGTAGGCCATGAAGCGCTGTTGGTGGAACGTGGGGAACGTGAGCGTTCGGCCTTCCTTCCACACGCCGCTCCAGGCGATCTGGAGCGTGAGCCAGACCGGCTGCTTGCCCTGCGCGACGTCCATCATGATGCGCGCGTGGTCGCCGACGAGGCTGATCTGGTCGTTGGGCAGGAGCGAGTGGATGCCCGGCGGGAAGCTGACGGGGTAGATGTCCACGCCGGTGATGTCGCGCGTCTTCGGGTTGCTGTAGGCGCGGAGGGTGTCGATCGTGCCACGCGGCGCCTCGACGATCCACACGGGGTGGTTGGGGTCCTGCTCGCGGATGATCTGGTACGCGCGTTCCAACGCCGGCACGGGCGTCTTGCCCCACTCCGGCTCGTCGTCGCCCTTCCACACGCCCATGCCGCGATGGTCCTTGAACGTGTCGATCACGTGGCGGAGGCGCTGCTCCTTCTTTGTCGCGCCTTCCTCGATGTGCGCCAGTTCCTTCAGCCACGGCAGGCAGCGCATGCCCGCCTTGGCGGCGGCGTCCTGCCATTTCTTCTCATGAGCAATCCACGCATCGTCCCACGGCTGGTCGCCGCTGGGGCCCGTGCGCATGAACGATCCGCCGGCGTCGTACAGCTCCTGGATGCCGTCCTTGCCATCGGGCGTGGTCGCGCCGGGTTGCGGCGGCAGCGTGAAGCCGATGGGGAAGATCTTCTTCCCATCGATGAGGAGGACGCCGTCCTCGTTGAGCGTGATCTTCGCGGATTGCGCAGCCGCGCGCGTGGCGCACAGCGCGAGGACGAGGCCGAGCAGGGTGATGTAACCGGTGACGAATCGCATCAGGTTCTCCTGAAATGTTCCGAAATCTTCTCTCGCGCCCACGCGCATCGTTCGCAGTCGGGGGCGGTGCAGAGCAGCGCCGTCGCGTCGCGGCGAAGCAGTTCGCTCGCCGCGGCGACGATGTCCGCCGCGCGCATCAGCATGAAGCGCGATCGACCGACCGTGCCTTCGCGGATCTTCTCCGCCGATCGCAGCGGGCCGTCGACGATGTTGAACCCGCCGCTGCATCCCGGACGGCGGACGTTGACCTCCGTGACCTCGCTGCCGCGCATGAACTGCCCGCTGCGCGTCCGATCGAGCTGCGGCACGTCCATCGCTTCCTCCGCGACGTGAACCATCGAGCTTGAACGATGATCACACCCGATGAGCAGCACCCACGCATCGCGCTCCCACAGCCGCCACAGCGGACTGCCGCGGCCGAAGGGGTGGACGGTTTCGTGATCCGCCAGCACTGCTTGCGCATCGGGGCCGAAGCCGGCAACGGCGTGGGTGGGGTGACCGCTGCGTACCGCGCCGGGGAGTTTCCAGAACGCTTCGGTCACGGCGCCGGTGAGCGATTGCGTGATCGCTGGGTCGTACGGCAGCGTGCCGTAGTTGAACGTGGGGACGAACGCTGTGCCGCCGGGAGAAACGCTGGCGATGAGCGCTTGTGCAACCGTCACCGCGCCGCCTTCGACGCGACCGAAGCTCGAGAGCGACGTGTGCGCGAGCAGCAGGTCGCCCGGCGTCACGCCGAGCGAGCGGATGGCGGCGAGGATGTCGGGTTTCGTCACTTCATTCATGGCGCTTTGTCATCCTGAGGTACTCCGAAGGATCTAGCTGGAGCGTGATGGCCCTCTCGCTCGTGGCTAGATCCTTCGGAGTACCTCAGGATGACAGGTCGTATGCTCGCCTCGTTACCCCTTCGCAACCGTCGCGCGAAGCTTGACGTCGCCGCGCAACGCCGTGAGGTCGATCGTCTCGCCGTTCTCAACCGTCAACTTCTGTCCATTCGCCTCCGCGCCAGTCACGCGCCAACCTTCCGGCAATCGCAACCGCAGGAAGCTCTTCGCCGGGTTCTGCTCCGGCAATTTCAGTTCCGCCGTCACCTCGCCGTTGCTCAGTCGCGATTGGACGACGGCCGACACCTCGCCGAACGTCGTCGGCGCGCGTTCGACCTTGATCGTCTTCCCATCCTCCAGCCACCGCCGGGGCGTCGCGAAGAGCAACCGCAGTGTTTCCGGCCGCGCGTCATCATCCAGGTCGTAATCCTGGACGAGCATGTAGCGAAGCAGTTGGAGATAGTGCGCGTTCCCCGCGCTGTTGGGCGGCAGGTAGAACTGCCGGCCGTTGCCGTAGACGGGGACGATGCTCGCGCCTTCGCCGCAGACGAACGTGTCGCGCGTGAAACCCTGCGCGAGCTTGCCGTAGAAGCCGACCAGCGCCTGGTCCGGTTCGTCGCGCTGGAGCAGGGCCAGGCCGTAGCGCATGCCGTACAGGTCGTTGATGCCGCGCGGGTAGACCCACCAGGTGTTGGCGTTGGGGTGGTTGCGGCTCATGCCCATGCACAGCCCGCCGCGCTCGCGGAAGTAGCGGATCCAGTCGTCGGCGTACTTGTGGTTGTACGGGAACAGCCCGCTGCCGAGCACCATGCGGCTCTGGATGTTGTAGTAGCTGCCCTGTCGCGACTCGGTGATGTGCGTGTACGGCTTTTCCTTGCCGAACAGCGCGATCGGGATGAACGGCGGGTCGACGCTGCGGTCGATCGACTTCTCCAACGCCGCCATGATAATCGGGCGAAACGCGTCCGCGTCGGCGCGGGCCTTGGCCGCAAGGTCCTTCTCGCCGGTGTCCTCGAGCATCACCGACATGTCGCGGATCGCCCGCCACCCCGCGGCGTTGCTGTGCAGCGACTGCACGAAATTGTCGGTCAGGTCGCCGGCGTACTGCTCGACGGGGTAGAGCTTGCTGTCCGTCTCGCGCGCGGTCATGAGCAGGTCGAGCTCCGTCTCCCAGCCGGGCTTGCGCCCCGCCTCCGAGAGCCGGCGGTACTTGCGCACGACCTCCGCGTCGCGCGTCAGCGCGTAGAGGTGCGCGATCGCCTGGAGCTTCATCGACCCCTGGTGGTACTGAAGCCCCTTGCGGTGGTGCTCGAACAGCGACTGCATCATCGCCGTGCCGATGTCACCGTGGCCGAACATCGTCATCGCCCGCGCCGTGTCGGCGCCTTCGAAGACGTAGATGTGGCCGTACTGGTTCCCGTGGCTGTAGAACGGCGCGCCGCCGCTCTGGAGCATGAGGATGCCGATCACCGACGCCCGCCACGCGTCGTCGGCGATCCTTTCAGGCACGGCGAAGTTCGCGCCGCTCGCGAGCAGGTCGTCCCACGTCTTCTCGCACAGCTTCCTTTGCGCCTCGTACACCGCCGGCGTTACGTCGATCGGCGCATCGCCGGGCTTCGTGTAGATCGCGAAGACGGCCGACTCACCCGGCGCGAGACGCGCGTTGAGCGTGCTGCGGCCGGGGATGAACCACCAGCCGTTCGGGTCGAAGCAGGCGATCGCCTTGCCGTCCTTGTCCGATACGGCGCCGCCTTTCGCGCGGACGATATCGGCGCTCTCGATCTGCGCCTCGACTTTCGCCTTCTCATTCGCGGGACCTTCGGCGACGCCCAACCGGACGAACACAACGCCGTTCGCGGCGAGTTTCGGGTCGACGCTGGCGAACGCCTCCTGCGTGTAGACGTGCGGGCCGTGCTGGTAGCGGAGCTGCACGATCGGGAGGTAACCGCGTTCGTACTTCGGCCCGTCGAGCCGTTTGAGGTCGTCGCCGAACACGGCCAGCTCATCGCTCACGCGGAAGGAGACGGGGATGCCCGTTTCGCCCACCCAGTTGCCCTGGCGCGCCAGCGCGTTGATCGCGCTGCCGTTGCTAATGAACCGGGCCTTCACCGGGGCGCCGCCGGGCGCGCTGAGCGTGATCGGATAGTGGCGAAACGGCGCCTCGCAATAGCGCAGCGGCGGGAGCAGCGACGCGAAGAACTCGTAGCTCGGCCCGCCGGGCTGCTTGAGCGCCGCTTCGCCCCAGAGGTCGCGGCCGGAGCGGATGACCTCATCGATCGTCGCCGCGCCGGCGGGGGGCGCGTATGCGGGATCAACGGGCGTGACCGCCGGGAGTGGCGGCGGCGCCTCCGCCGCGCGAACGCTGGCGGACAAGGCGAGCATGAATGTGATCAAGATAAGAATGCGGTTTCCCATCGTCATCATGTCGGCTCCACCCGCTTCGCGGCGTCGCGGATCAAACGGCTCTCGATCCGCGAAGCCGCAAGCGGAATGCGCTTCATCCTTTCGCGACGGTCGCGCGCAGCTTCACGTCGCCGCGCACGGGCGCGAGAGTGATCGTCTCGCCGTCGGTGACCTCGAGTTCCAATCCGCTCGCCTCCGCACCCGTCACGCGCCACCCATCCGGCAACCGGAGGCGAAGCAGCGTCTTCGACGGATTTCTCTCCGGCAGCTTCAGGTCGGCCGTCACCTCGCCGGCCTTCAGGCGCGAGCGGACAACCATCGACACGTCGCCGAACATCGTCGGCGCGCGTTCGACGATGATTTCCTTCCCATCCGCCAGCCATTTGCGCGGCGTGGCGAAGAGCAGCCGCAGCGTATCGGGTTGCCCGTCGTCGCGGTCCGTGTCGTAGTCCTGCACGAGCAGGTAGCGCAGCTGCTGCTGGAAGCTGGCGTTGGCGGCGCTGTTGGGCGGGAGGTACATCTGCCGGCCCCCACCCTCCTCGTTGACGTACATCGGGACGATGCTCGATCCCTCGCAGCCGATGAACGTGTCGCGCGTCATGCCGTGGGCGAGCTTGCCGTAAAAGCTGACGAGCGCGCGGTCGGATTCATCGCGCTCGAGCAGGGCGAGCGCGTAGCGCATGCCGTACAGGTCGTTGATGCCGCGCGGGTCGGTCCACCAGGTGTTGGTGGGCGACGACTTGCGATGCATGCCCATGCACAGCCCGCCGCGCTCTTGCGTGTAGTCGATGATCGCGTCGGCGTAGTCGGACTGGATCGGGAAGACGCCGCTGGTGAGCACGTACTTGCTCATGATGTTCCAGTAGCTGCCCATCCGATGCTTGAAGATCATGTCGTACGGCTTCTCTGCCCCGAACATCGCCAGCGGGACGAAGGGGGGATCGACGCTGCGGTCGATCGACTTGTCCAGCGCCGCGAGCACCGCCTTGCGGAACTCGACCGCCGACGCCGCCGACTTCTCCGCCAGCGCCGTTTCGCCGATCTCCGCCAGGACGATCGACATGTCGCGCAGCCCGCGCCAGCCGTTGGCGTTGGAGTTCAGCGAGTAGACGTGGTCCTCAATGTCGCCCGCGTATTTCTCCGGCGGGAACAGGCCGCTTTTTTGCTCGCGGCCGGTGAGCAGCAGGTCCAGCTCCGTCTGCCAGCCGGGTTTGCGGCCCTCTTCCGAAATCACGCGCATCGAGCGCACGAACTCTCCGTCACGCGTCAGGAAGTAGTAGTGCGCGAGCATCTGGAGCTTCAGCGCGGCCTGGTGGTACTCCAGCCCCTTGCGCGTGTACTTGAGGATCGGCGGAATCGCGCGGCGGGCCGTGTCGCGATGGCCGAAGAGGGCGAGGGCGCGCGTTGTGTCGGCGGGCTCGGCGATGTAGAGCTTGTCGTACTGGTTGCCGTGGCTGTAGCGCATGTCGTCGTGGGTGAGCATCATGTAGTTGGCGATCAGCGTCGCCCGCCAACCGTTGTTCACCACCGGCTCGGGCGTGACGATGTTCGTCCCGCCCGCGAGGATCTTGTCCCAGGTCTCGACGCACGCTTTGCGCTTCGCGTCGTACGACGTTGCCGTGATCGCGTCGGCGGCGTCGGTCGGCGTCGTGTATATCGCGAGCGCCGCCGACTCACCCGGCGACAGCTCCGTGATCAGCGTGCCGCGCGACGGCGTGTACCACCACTTCCCCGGCTCGAACGTCGCGACGATCTTCCCCTTGTCATCGCGCACGATCCCGTCCGCCACCTTGTGTACGACGTACCCTTCGATCTGTGCCTCGACCTTGCCCTTCTGGCCGGCGGGTCCATCGGCGAGGGTGAAGCGGGCGAGCGCCAGGCCGTGCTTCGCGGCGTCGTCATCGGCCGGGGCGAAGACTTCCTGACCGAACGTCTGGCCCGCGTAGCGGTAGCGAAACTGGACGATCGGGAGGTACCCCTGGTCGTACTTCGGCCCGTCGAGCTGATCGAGCTTCTCGCCGAAGACGGCTTGATCGCGCCCGACTCGGATCGTGACGGGGTTGCCCGTCTCGTTGATCCAGTTGCGCTGCCGCGCCAGCGCGTTGATCGCGCTGCCGTTGCTGATGAGCCGGGCTTTGATGGGAGACCCCGGCGCGCCGAGGGTGATCGGATAGTGGCGGAACGGCGCGTCCACGTACCGCATCGGGGGCAGGAGGTTCTCGAAATACTCGTAGTTCGGGCCGCCGGGTTGCTTGAGGGATGCTTCGCCCCACAGGTCGGGGCCGGAATCGAGCACCTGCTCCATGCTCGCGGGGCTGCCCAGCGACGTCGGGGGCTTGGCCGATCCGTTGCGTTTCGCGCAACCTGTTGCAGGCAAGAGCGTAATGACTAGTCCGAGGACGGCGTATCGCGCGCAGGCCGCTGAGAAGTGCATCGAGAATCTCCCTGATGGGCCACCGATCGATACCGATCGATTGACGATCGGTTGTTGTACCATGCCCCCCGACATGATTACCAGCCAAGCCGCCGCCACCGCCGCCGTCGCCACCCCGCACCCCGAAGCCGCCAAGGCCGCGCGAGCCGTGCTCGAAGCCGGCGGCAACGCGATCGACGCCGCCGTCGCGGCGGTGCTCACCCTCGGCGTCGTCACCCCCAACATGGTCGGCATGGGCGGGTACGGCGGGAGCATGGTGATCTACCAACGCGCCGCCCGGCGCGTCGTTGCGATCGATTTCGACTCCCGCGCGCCCCTCGCCTACCGCGACGAGCTCTTCGCCGACCCGAAGACGCGCAACACCGGCCACCTCTCCGTCACCGTCCCCGGCGTCGTCGCGGGCTTGGAACTGGCGCGACGCGAGTTCGGCAGCAAGAGTTGGGCGACGTTGTCACAGCACGCGATCGCGTTGGCTGAGAACGGATTTCCCATCGACGAGGAACTCAAGACGCGCGCCGACTACTTCGTGAAGCACGCCGACCCCGCGTCGCTGCGCGCGCAGTTCAAGTCCGGCGTTCCGCCGGCGGTGGGGGAGTTATTCGTGCAGCGCGATCTCGCGCGCCTGCTGAAGCGCCTCGCCGACGACGGACCCGGCGCGTTCTACGCGGGCGACATTCCGCGCGCCATCGTCGAGCAGGTTCACGCGCATGGCGGGATCCTGTCGGAAGAAGACTTCACCCGCTACCGCGCGAAGATGGGTGACGCGATCTCCATCAACTATCGAGGCCACGACCTCTACACCCCGCCGCCGCCGTCGGGGGGGATCACGACACTGGGCATCCTCAAGACGCTCGAGCAGTTCGAGATTGCCGGCCTCGACCCGTGCGGCGCGGAATACTTCCACCTCTTCGTCGAGGCCGCCAAGCGCTGCTTCCACGAACGCCAGCGCCACCTCGGCGATCCCGACTTCGTCTCGATCCCGATCGACGAACTCCTCTCCGCACGCAACGCCGCCGCGAAAGCCGCCGACATCCGCAAGGGCGACCTCGCCCGCGGTGTCGAATCCCCCGGCTCCGGCCCGCACACCGCGAACGTCTGCGTCGTCGATCGCGATCGCAACGCCGTCTCCCTCACCGCCACGCAGGGCTACCAGTTCGGCGCCCTCGTTTGCATCGAAGGGCTGGGCCTCGTCCTCGCCCACGGCATGTCACGCTTCGATTTTCTCGCCGGTCATCCCAACGGTCCCGCGCCCGCCAAGCGGATGATGCACAACATGTCGCCGATGCTCATCCAGAAGGACGGCGAGATCATCGCCGCCCTCGGCATGCCCGGCGGGCCGAAGATCGTCACCGTCACCGCCCAACTCGCGGCCAACCTGATCGACTTCCGGCTCACCGCCCAGCAAACCGTCACCGCCCCGGGCGTTCACACGGAGGGGGACGAGCCGATCGCGGTCTCATCCCGCGTCCCCGAATCCGTCGTCGACGAGCTGAAAGTGATGGGCCACACAGTGAAGCGCGGCCAGGACGTCGGCGGCCCGAAGAATGAGATCGGCGGAATGGCGAACGCGATCACGATCGACGCGAAGACCGGCACGCTGTCCGCGGCGTCGCAAGCGGGCGCGGACACCGCGCTCGCGGTGTGAATTCCGTTCAGTTCGGGTTGATCAATTGCCGGTGGGACATTCGGCCAAGCGTGACGGGATAACGGGGCGGCACTTGACCTATGACGCGTGGCGTTATAGAGTTGGCTGGCGTGATCCGCTCGTTCGGCGACGACGAAACCCGGACCATCTTCGATCGGCGGCGTTCTCGCCGGTTGCCGCCTGACATCCAACAGGTGGCGTTGCGCAAGCTAAGGATGCTCAACCGCGCCGTCGACCTGCGCGACCTGCGAATCCCTCCGGCCAACCGGCTCGAACGACTTCGGGAGACCGCGCCGGCCAATGGAGCATTCGAATCAACGACCAGTGGCGGGTCTGTTTCCGCTGGCAAGAGGGCGACGCGTTCGACGTCGAGATCGTGGATTATCACTAGGAGCAACCGCCATGCGTAACGCTCGCCTCAATCCCGTTCATCCCGGTGAAGTGCTGCTCGAGGAGTTCATCAAGCCGATGGCGCTGAGCCAGAACCGCTTGGCGCTGGCGCTGCGCGTGCCCCCGCGGCGAGTCAACGAGATCGTCCTGCAAAAGCGTTCGATCACCGCCGATACGGCCTTGCGCCTGGCGCGGTACTTCGGCAACTCGCCGCAGTTCTGGCTGGGGTTGCAGATGGACTACGATCTCGACCTCGCCGACGCGCGCCTGGGCGGCGATCTCCATCGAATCATCAAGGCCAAGGCATCGTGACGTCCAGCCGCCAGGACGTCGGCGGGCCGAAAAATGAGATCGGCGGGATGGCGAACGCGATCACGATCGACGCAAAGACCGGCGCCCGAGGCGGTTGCCGTGCTGTGAGCGGTTTGCGGTCAGCCATCAGCGGTCAGCTATCAGCCAGAGAAGAAACCGCGATCGCAAGATCCGCCTGATCCATCCCGCGGTGCAGCGTAGCCGCTGGGCGCGGCGCGCGCCACGGGCGGTGTGGGCGGGCTTGGTCAAGGGAGAACAGACTTCGCAAGGGATCATTTTGGATGCCTTATTACCCGCTCTGAGTGGGTTGCTGCGCGCGCACTGTAGAATCCGCGGCATGATCCCTACCGACATACCAGTTGCGATAGAACCCATTTATTCCATGGCGCGGGTGAACGATCCAATACGGCTTTACGAGGGCGCTATGCGCGCCGAAGGTACGGAACCGCTTGAAGGTTCTGGCGCGATCACATTTAGGTGGGAACCCACGCCACGCGTGCGCTTTAGCTTCCAAAACCACGGTAGCCGCTATCTCCCCCACGTGGGCCATAGCACGCTGAATCTATTGGACGCCAAGAAGATACTTCGTGGAGACGTAACGCAAGTGGGGTGGACGAGCGTTCGCGAACCAGGCCTCGGTCAGGCGACGGGCCGGATCGTTGAAGACGAGACCGCCAACGACGAGCAAGCGTTGGGGCAACTGATATTCCATCTGCCCAACTTCCACAACTACATGGGCGCGCCTGTTCGTGACCCAGGCGCAACGAGCAGTTGGGCAGCGCGCGCGGTGCTCAACTTCGGCGACTGGCGGGTCACGCTCGACGGTCTTCACCGCGCCCGCAAACAGTTTGAAGAGACGCTCATCGACGTTGGCGGATATGGCTTGACGCACGTCGGACTTCTGGAGCGTACCGACGGTGCCGAATTCAGCTCAACCAGCGCATCAGATACGCTGAGGATGCTCTTTGATTTCTTCTCATTTTGCCGGGGCATGTGGTGCGCTCCTCAGCTTCCCGTCGGGCTCGACAAGAGTCGACGGCGAACGTGGGAGCGATGGGAGGCACACCGAACCGATCGTTGGCAGTCCGTAAGGACGTGGTTCAGCGATCACGCCCGAGGAATCGAAGCAACCATCGCAGGTTTCTCGCAGCGGTATACTTCGGAGCGTTGGGGCGATCCACTGCGCCTCGCGAACTACTGGTACGTCGAGGCAAATACGGGCGCAGGCGGGGTCGAGGGCTCCATCATTCTGGTTCAAGCGGCCTTCGAACTCTTGGCATGGACCCTGCTCGTTGAAGAGAAAAAGCTGTTGAGTGAAGACGGGTTTCAGAAGCTTCCCGCTATGGACAAGATTCGGATCCTGTTGGCCGCTTGCAAGATACCGTTGGAACTGCCTCCTGAGCTTCCGCACCTCGGTGCAATGGCGCGCGCATTTAGTTATCAGGACGGACCGCAGGCTTTCACCGAGTTCCGAAACGGCTTGGTCCATCCGAATCCGGACAAGAGAGCAAGGATTCTGACAAATCGTACGCCCGAACTTTGTGAAGCTTCATTCCTTGGCTTGTGGTACCTCGAGCTGGTTCTCTTGTGGCTTTGCAATTTCAATGAACGATACTCATGCCGGCTGGTAAGCGGAGTCTTTCGGACCGAGGCGTTGCGCTTGGTCCCTTGGGCACCGGAGGATGCGAATTGAGTGGGCGGGGCCGCACTACGTGCGGTTCACTTCTTCCCTCGTCGCCAGCCCTTCCACCAGCGCGCGTTCCGTGCGTTCGATCAGGTTTCTCCCCTTGTCGCGGGCGAAGGACTTGTAGCGGGCGGTGGCGATCGCGCGGTCTTCGGTTCGGCGTGGTCCTGCCAGACAAGAAAACGGGACAGGTCGGTACATCACGCATTGTTGAATGAGTGATGTCCCATTTCCCCCAAAGCGCCAATCGTGCGCGTTTGTCGTGACAAACGCGCCAAGGAAGTTTCGACAATCCCGCCGGAACGCAGATTCTTTTGCGCGGAGTTTCGGGGGTTTTTGAAGAAGTCGGGAATGGGCGTGCGCGATTGTCATGACATTCGCGCACGAACGTGGGGAACGGGAGTGCACGAACGACCGGCGGGAGCGCGGCACGGTGCACGTCTCGAGGAAGGAGTGGACGGCGCGAAGAAAAAAGTTGCCGAACGAACCCAATTCCAGCCGAACCACCGGCCGGCCCTGAAGTTGGAACTTCGATGCATCTCGGGGATGTGCGGGAATGTTCAGGAATGTGCAGGAATGTGCAGCCGAACACGAGAAATGCAAAACGAAGCCGCGCTTGCCAGACCGCCGCGGGCGCCGTTTGCGCCGATATCCGATCGCGCTCGGGCGAGACGCCCAAGCCACAGCGGCGCGCAAAGCGAAGCCAAACGAAGCCAACCCAAATCGCTGCCAGCGAGTTGGAATCGAGGAAATGTTCCATTGCGGAGCGCGCGCCGGCGACGAAACGAAGCCAACGCGTCGGAAGATGACAAGGGGACAAGATGGGGGTGAAGAGGGCCTCACCTTGTCATCTTGTCACCCACTCATCCCCTCATTTCTCCGTCGGCACGATGATCCCGCGCATGATCATCCGCTGCGCGAGCACGAAGATCAGCAGCGTCGGCAGACACATCACCAGCACGGCGGCGAAGACCGGGCCGGTGGAGGCTCGGAACTGGAACTGGCTGAGCCAGACGGTTTGCAGCCACATGCCGGGGGCGGGGCAGACGATCAGGGCATAGAGGAACATCGCGTAGGCGGCGTTGAACGCCTCGAGCGCGACGACGGCGAGGATCGGCTTGCTCAGCGACATCGTGATCTGCCAGAAGATGCGCGGCTCGGAGGCGCCGTCGATCTCGGCGGCCTCGTAGAGCTCGCGCGGGAGGGAGTCGAAGAAGTTCTTCAGCAGGAGGTACCCGTTGGCCGCGAAGGGGAGGACGAGGGCGGCGAAGGTGTTGAGCAGGTTCATCTCGCGCAGGAGGATGAACTTGGGGATGAGCGTGACCATCGGCGGGAACGCGACGGTGGCCATGAGGATGAGCAGGATGTTGTACGTCCCGCGCAGCCGGTAGCGCGACAGCGCGTAGGCGGCCAGCGGGTTGACGATGATGGCCGCGAGCACGGCGAGGGCGCAGAGGATCATCGTGTTGCGGAAGCCGTTGCCCTCTTCGAACAGTTCGATGAAGACGAACCGGTAGTTGTTCGTCGCGAACTCCCAGCGCAGGCGACGCGCGTTGTCGACGACGTAGCGATACTCCTGCTGCTCGATCGGCATGGGGATGCGATCGATCGACGTGTAGTTCGTGTCGAACGCGGCGTTGAGGCGCTCGATCGTGCCGTGCTTCGCGCGCAGCCAGTCCTGCCACGCGTAACCCGGCCCGATCAGCCGGTACGACTCCGGCGGCTGCTGCGCGAGGAACTCCGCATAGTCCTGCCGCTCCATGCCGCGCAGCCATTGGCCGGTTGGGAGGGGGATGGCGGAGAAGTCAGCGTGGCGCGTGGACCACAGCAAGTTGAGCGCGTCGATCGTGCCGTACTTGGCGCGGAGGAAATTGGTGTACGACTCGGCGGACGTGTCGTCGGGTAGCGTGACGAATGATGGATTGAGGTCGCGGCGGACGAACGCGATCCACTCCTCGCGCAGCTGCGGATCGTCGGTCGGCGCCGTCGCCAGCAGCGCGAAATCGGCGTACGACCCGAGCGGCTTCGCGTGGGCCTTGTTGTACGCGGCCGTCGTGGACTGGCCGTAAATCGGGAAGATCGCCATCTCGAGGAAGTACCCGCCGACGTCCATCAACTGCTGCTCGGCGCGCGGGGCGGCATCGGTGGCGGCGAAGTAGGCGTCATACAGCGGGTTGTCCTGGGTGTCGAACTGCCGGCTCATCCACCCCTCGGCCGACGGGAGCTTGATCAGCGACCACTGGAGTGTCGGCGCGCCCATCTGCTTGCTGTATGCGTCGAGGTCGTCGCCGAATCGATCCGCGAGTCGATCCTGCACGTCGCGCAGGCGGCCAGGCAGGTTCTTGTTCGAGAAGATCCCGCCCGCGACGCGCCAGTGTTGCGGGGGCTTGGTTTCGACGAGGAACGTTTCGAATGCGTCGAGTTCTGCGCGATTGCTGTGCTTCGGCGGCGACGCGAGGCGGAAGTCGAACGTCTTCTCGCCGTGCGCGCGGTTCAGGTGCGCGACGTTCTCGTTGTACTTGTACTCGAGCAGCTTGCGGTACAGCGCATCATCGTCCACGAGAAACGCGGGGACGAGGCTCAGATCGTACCCGTCCATCTCGCTGCGCACGGAGCCGGAGATGACGAGGAGGAACGGGTAGATCATCGCGACGCCGCCCAGCGCCAGCGCAAGGAACATCGCCGCGTGCAGCAGTCTGCCGCGGGTTTGCTTGGCCTCGATGGTGGAGATGATGGGCATGTCGAATAGGGATGAGGGACGAAGGATGAAGGATGAATCTGAAACATTTCGCCTTTCAGCCTTCATCCCTCATCCTTCATCCCTATTCCTCTCACCCTCCGGCTTTGAACTCCGCTCTCGACAACATCTTCAACTGGTACGCCGTGAAGCCGACGAGCATCGCGCCCAGGATCCACGCCATGGCGGCGCCGATGCCGAAGTGCATGTCGAAGAACGCGCGGATGAGGACCTCCAGCGCCAGCACGTTCGTCGCGTCGTTCGGCCCGCCGCCGGTGAGGGCGAGGATGTAATCCGTCCCGCCCTTGAACGCGCCGATCACGGCGGCGATGAACTGGATCACGATCAGGTACTTCAGCCGCGGGATCACGATGTAGAAGACCTTGTGCCAGTGGGATGCGCCGTCGATGTCGGCGGCCTCGTAGAGCTCTTCGGGGACGGTCTTCAGCGCCGCCAGGTACAGGATCGACGCGTGACCCGAAGCGGCCCAGACCATCGGGATGACCACGCACAACATCGCCATCCCCGGCGAGTAGATCCACCGCAGCGGCGGGACGTCGAACCGCCCGACGAAGCCGGCCACGCCGACTTGCGACACCGTCCACACCGTCGCCAGGGCGAACGCGGCGGCTGCGATCCACAGGGTCGCTTTCATCACCCCGCTCATCTCCGAGACGCGCACCGGCAGCCGCACGAGCGCGACGATGAGCGAGACCCACAGGCCGAGGAACAGCAACTTCAGCGCGGTGGCCGACACGGGGT
Source organism: Tepidisphaeraceae bacterium (assembly GCA_049679725.1). GTDB lineage: Bacteria > Planctomycetota > Phycisphaerae > Tepidisphaerales > Tepidisphaeraceae > DASYWJ01. The sequence goes on along the minus strand of JBAUGM010000646.1, from coordinate 3,667 downwards.
CGAGGCGGTTCACCGACATCAGCACCTGGTTGAGGATGCCGCGATCGGATGGGTCGTAGAACTGCCGCCACAGGAAGATCACGATCACGCCGCTGACGACGGCGGGCAGATAGTAGATGACGCGGAAGGCGTACTTCGCCGTCGCGGTGGGGATCTCCTGCAGCAGGATCGCGAGGAGAATCGGCGGCCAGAAGCCCAGGCCGATCACGAGCAGCACGAAGTAGAACGTGCGCGCCAGCGACGACCAGAAGCGCTCATCGAAGAGGACGGACGCGAAGTTGTCGAGCCCGACCCAGTGGCTTGGGCGCGCGATCTCGTAATCCACCACCGCGATGCCCGCGCCGCCCACGAGCGGCGCGTATTGCCACACGACGATCAACGCCAAGGCCGGGAGGATCAGGAAGTATCCGCCAACGGTCCACCGCCTCGCGCCCATGCCGCTCGCTCGCGCCATTCGTCCGAAGTAGCGCCACACATGGGCCATGCCGAGGATGAACGCCGCCGCGACGAGGGTCACGACGACTCCTGCGACGATCCGGCGCGTGCGCATGACCTCGGGCGGGATGACGCCGAGCAGCTTGCGGTTCACGTCTTCGGCCGACGTTTCGAGCAGCTTGAGCGTCGCCGCCTGTGCCGCATCGGGAGTCATCTGGTCCAGCGGCAGTTCCAGCGCGTCGTTGATGGGGACCGCCATGTACCGCCAGATCGGCCCGCTGTTCTTCCCGTACGGTTCAGGCACGCCCGCGGCCATGGCGGCGTCGAACGCTTCGCGCCACTGGCCGGGCACCTGCGCGAGCAGCCGGTCGTAGCCGAACTTCTTCAGCAGGTTCGGGTTGACGAAGATGCCGTACCCGCCGTCGACGTAGACCTTCGTGCGGATGCGCTCGGCTTCCTCGCCGGTGCGAAAGTCGATGTAGCGCATGGCGGCGAGTTGTTGCTGCGGGGTGCAGCCGCGGAAGACGCCGAGCATCTCGCCGTTGATCTCGCTCCCGCGCGTCCCGCGCGGGGAGTGCGGCACGGGCGCGATGCCGATGAGCTGCGGCTTGATGTTGCTCATCATCTCTTCGTTGACGTAGATCGTGATCATCCCCAACTTGCCCTGGTTCCACGGCAAGTCCGTGCGATACGGGTAGACCTGCATGCACCCGTTGATGACTTTTCCGTCGCGCTCGAACGGCTCATGAATGAGGCGATGGAGATAGCGGACGGCTTCTGCCGCTTGCGGCGTCGCGTACACCGCCCGCCAGTCGCCGGCGCCGTCTTGCTCGACGACGCGCACGCCGTTGGACGCGAGGAACGAGTACGTCGCCCACGCCATCGACGCGCCGTACACGCCGTAGCCGTACTGCTGGCGCTCGGGGATCGTCAGCTTGCGCGCATACTCGAGAAACTCGTCCCAGTCGCGCGGCGGGCGCTCGGGATCGAGGCCGGCCTCGTAAAACAGGTCCTTGCGGTAGAGAAGGGCGGTGACGAGGTTTGTCGTGGGGATCGTCCACGCATGCTCGCCGGGCGTGTTGCCGCTGTCGTCCTTGCGGTAGACGACGGGCCACACGGGCTTGGCGACGCGGTCTTTGATCCGCTGCAATGCCGCGGCCACTTCGTCGGGCGTGGGGTCTTCGAGCCACTTCCCGTCGGCGTCCGCTTCGCGCACGCGCGCATTTCTGCTCAGGACGCGCGCCAACAGCGGTTCGAGGGGTTCGAGAAACCCGCGCGCGATGTACGTCGACGATCGCCGGAAGTTGACGAACATCACGTGCGGCGGCACGCCCGCCGCGATCGCCATCACCGGGCCGCTGTCAAACGACGTCGCCTCCGACACCACGGGCATGACGAACGGCTCGATCTCGATGTCCGGGTTGTCGGTCAGGAACTGCCGCAGCACCGTGCGGTTGGCGACGGCGGCGATGGATTGGTCCTTGTCCTCGGGCAGCCGTTCGGCGCGAATGTGGACTTTGCCTGATGTTACCGCCATCGCCGGTGCGAGCAGCACGAGGAGCGCAGCGCAGGACAGGATGAGCCGACCGGAGATCGAAACACAACGTGCCCTCACAACATGGCACTGTACCACGATCGAGCACGATCGTTCGATAGCGCGCCGCAGGCGAGGAGAAGAGCACTTGTACGCCCTCTCCCCGCTACCCAAAGCTTCGATAGAGGTCGTAAGTCATCGCACGTCATCCCGATGGGAGCCAAGCCGACCGGAGGGATCTCGGGTTTGAAACTCGCTTTCGACCCGAGATCCTTCAGCTCGCAAAACTCGCTTCAAGGATGACGTAACTTGCACGACGCTTGCTACGTTCATCGGAAACGTTGCCGTACTCCGAGAGGACATGGCGCGAGAGGTCATTTCGCCAGCGCGTCGGCCGCCGCTTGCTGGAAGTTGCCGCGGACGGCGGTGTCGTCGCCGTTGTAGCCGGGGGCGTTGAACGTCGTTCGCTGGATCACGAGGACATAGGCGGCTTGCGTGCTCGCCCGCCTCGCCCCGTGCGGGCGCGACAACGACGGCCAAACCGAGAAGGATCGCGGCGAATGCCTTCATGACTCCACCGCTGCGCGGACGAGGAAAACTTTCGCGCGGAGTTGCAACGGCAGTTTTCTATCCCTTTCCGCTCGAGTCGTCCAGACGCGACATATGTTCGCACGTCGTCGGGTGGGATGGAAGTTCGTGCATCCAAACCCTTCGGCCGCGCCGTATCATGCGGCCGATGAGCGGTACGACCGCCAGTCCCATCGCCTCCGCGCCGACGCGACTCCGCGGGGCCACCCAGCCGTTCGCCTGGCAGGGATGGTTGCTGCACGTGCCGGCATCGTGGAACCCCCTCAAGCTGGAAGGGGATTTCGACACGGGTTACGCGCTGCTGGCCGACATGGACGGGCCGCGGCTGGGGTTGCGGTGGCAGGCGGTCGATGGCAAGCAGGCGACGCCGGAGTGCCTGAAACGAGTGATCCGCGACGAAGTGGGAGCTGATCCCTCCGAATCGATCGGCGATGCCTTCGCGTATCTCGATCCCGAGCCGCCCGGGCGCGACGTCGCCGTGAAGTGGTCCGCGACGTCGGACCGGCTGATCCAAATCGCGTACCACGTCCGGCGGCGCGATCGGGTGCTCGCTGACGAGATCCTGCCGACGATCGTCGATGCGTCGGCCCGGCCGATGCGTCCGTGGGCGACTTTCGACCTCGCCTGCGCGACGCCGGCGGACCTGACGCTGAGGTCCCATCGGCTCTTCGCGGGCGACCTGATGTTCGACCTGGCAGGCAGGGCGCGGTTCGTCGCATTGCGCCAAGTGGCCCTCGCGGAACTCGCGCTGAAGCGGATGCCGCTGGACCGATGGCTCGCGGAGCAACTGCGCGGGCGACGGGTGACGCACCGGACGATCGGCGCCGCGTCGGCGGTGAAGCTGAGAACGGAGGACGGGCGGGAACTCATCGGCCTCGTCGCCTTTGCGCGGCGTCGTCGCCGGTTCTTCTGGAAAGTCGGACTGCACGCGGAGTGCGTCTCGCTCGCGCTGCACGATGCGACGCGCGACCGACTGGTATTCCTCGAAGCGAGCAACGAGTCGCTCGCGCATGACGTGGCAAGGACGGTTGGGTGCGACCTGCGTTCTTGAGTTGAGAGCGTGTCGAAGAAGTCTTGATTCGTGGCTTGGGCGTCTCGCCCGAGCTTTGC
>JBAUGM010000645.1:0-19642 GCA_049679725.1 Tepidisphaeraceae bacterium | reverse complement strand
GCCCAACCCGCGGCGCGAGGGGTCGGCTAGCGCCGGCTCCCGCTGTCGGATTCGTGTCGGATTGGTGTCGGATTGTTCGAGGACGAGATGAGCGAGATGGGTCAACAAGAGGAGGGCAGTTTCAGCGTCAGCCAGGTCGCGGAAGCGGTGGGGGTGTGCCGCGACCGATTCTACGAGCTCGTGTCGGCCGGGGTGTTCCCCCCGCCGGCATACGACGTCCGCACGCGGCGGCCGTTCTACACGGCGACGCTGCGCGCGACCTGCATGGCGATTCGCGCCAGCGGCGTCGGCTTCGACGGCCAGCGCGTCCTGTTCAACCGGACGAAGCGCAGCCACAAGCCGGCGGGGAAACGGCCAGGTACGAGCACGCCGGCGGCGACGACATCGCCCCGGCAATACGCATCGGCGCACGACATGCACGAGCGGCTCGCGCGCCAGTTACGGCTATTGGGGGTCCAGCAGGTCGATGCCGCCGCCGTCGAAGGAGCCGTGCGCACGTGCTTCCCCGGCGGAACGGCGGGAGTGGACGACGTTGTCGTCCTACATCGCCTGCGCCAACACCCGTGGCCGACGACCTAACGCGCGGTGGCGGGTCAAATCCATCGAGCAGTACATCTTCAAGCCATACAAATGGACGAAGCGTTTCACCAGCACGCCTCAACTTAGAACATGCAAACGAGAACCGCGTGGCGGGTAGCCACGCGGTTCTTTTCTGCGCAGACGGCCCAGCCACGGGCCAGGAGGTCATCCTCAGTACGAACACCAGCCACTCTTATGCCGTTGTCGACGGCCGTTCAGATTCACCCGTTTCCATTCCCATCCCACAAGGAGACTCAATCATGCGCATCCTGTTCATCAACAACGACGGCGGCGGGTTCGCCAGCCACATCGACCTCGCCGACGGCACGACCGTCGCGCAGCTGTTCGACAAGCAGATCCCGGGGCGCGACCCGGAGGACTACCTCATCCGCGTCGACCGCCAGCCGGCCGCCGCCGACCAGGTCCTGGTGGAGGGTCAGCGCGTCAGCTTCACGCCGACGAAGATCGAAGGCGCCCTCAGCCGCGCCGCGTAGCGCACGCGATCCTACCGATCGCATGCTTCCAACGAACTCGGGGCCGGTCCCGCCGCGACATCCGCGGGACCGGCCCCTTTCTCATTTGCTTACAGAGCGAAAGGAGACTCTCGTGAAACCCACGCACGCCGACCCCCACCTCTGGGCCGCGCTGCGGCTCCAAAAGGTGCTCGGCCAGCGGCAACGCGTCGATCGCGACCACTTCGCCGCCGCCGTGCAGACGTTGTTGCGCCACCAGCAGGAGATCGCCCGGCGCTGGGAACGGGCCTGTAACGCCCAGGAGATGGGCTGGACGTTGGCCGCCGAAGCCGAGCGCGGGGCGGTTGTCGAGCTCGTCCAGTCCACGCACCACTACGTCAACGACGTGTTGAACCACCGGCGGTCGCCGCGCGGTCCATGCCCGGTGACGCCGCGCCAGCTGCTCGAGGAGTTGCGTCAGCTCGACGAGGAGCTCAACGAGGTGCTGATCAAGCCGCGTCAGGGCATCGTCGCCGTCGTCACCAAGCCCGTGACGCTGGAAGGGGTCAGGCTCGGACGGTTCCGGATCGAGCTGCACCTCGGCCGCCTCGCCGATCGTCACGACGCCACGGCCTTCGACTGCGTCGCCCTCGATCCCAACCCGGCGGCCGCCAGCGAGGATACGACGCACCCGCACGTGCGGGATGACGCCCTGTGCGCCGGCGAGGCGAGCATCCCCATCGCTACGGCGCTGGCCGAGGGCCGCGTGTGCGACGCGTTCCTGCTGATCAGCGGAGTGTTGCACACGTACAACCCCGGCTCGCCGTACGTCGCGTTGCAGGATTGGAGCGGCGTCGCCTGCGGCGACTGCGGGTTCACGTGCGGCGAAGACGATCTGTACCGCTGCCAGCACTGCGGGGACGACGTCTGCGAGAGCTGCATCAGCTCCTGCGACGCGTGCGGGGAAAGCTACTGCGGCAACTGCCTGCGCCGCGAGCGCGCCGACGGGGACGGTGACGATGGTGATGGCGACGGCGATTACCTGTGTCCGTCCTGTCGAACCAACTGTCCCCGCTGTGGCCGGGTCGCGTTACGGGAAGACGTGGAAGGAGTCGGTATGTGCGCTCGCTGTGACGAAGAGCGCGAGGCGGACGAACACGAACCCGCGGACGAACCACAAGATCAACCAAGAAAGGAAACGAACCATGAACACGATCGTGAACTCGATGATCCCGTCAACGTCGTCGACGCCGGCGGCGGCGCCGTTGACGCCGTGCCCGAGGCGGAAGCCGGCTCACCCACTGCGTCGGCATCCGCGGCGCCCTAAAGATCCACGCCTCGCCTTTGCCCCGTTGGCGTGGTTAAAGCTGCAGTACTTCTGTCACGTCGGCGAGAGCGAGATCGGCGGGTTCGCCGTCACGGCGGCCGACGACCCGCTGTACATCGAGCGTTTCGAGACCGTGCTGCAGGGGGCGACGGCGGCCAGCGTGGAGTTCTCCGACGGCGCCGTCGCCGACTTCTTCGACCGCTGCGTCGATGAAGGGCTGACGCTACAGCGGTTCGCCCGGGTGTGGTGCCACACGCACCCCGGCGAATCGCCGGACCCCAGCGCGATCGACGAAGCCACGCTCGATCGCGTGTTTGGCCCGTGCGACTGGTCGGTGATGTTCATCCTCAGCCGCACAGGTAAGACTTTCGCGAGGCTCACGTTCGGCGCCGGACCCGGCGGCTCGATGTTGATCCCCGTCTTCGTGGACTGGAACCGCTGGCCCGGCGATCTGGCCGCTAACCCGCAGCGGCTGGCCGATCACGTGCAGGCATGGCGGAGCGAGTACGACGCCAATGTCCACGTGCGCGCGTTCTCATCCATCGCTTCACGTCTTGGCGAGCGGTGGGGGGATGAACTGGACGTGCTTGGTGCGGAGACGGCCGACGCCGAGGAGTTCCAGGCGTACTTCGAGGCGATGGAGGAGCTGCGCGGGGAGGTGATGCCATGACCAACTCCACGACGACTCCCACGCAGGACCTGCGGGACCGGGACCTTCGCCAGCGGGAACTGGTGCCGCCGCAGCGGCTGGCGGAGTGTCGGGCGCTCGTCATCGGCGTCGGCGCGATCGGCCGGCAGGTCGCCGTGCAGTTGGCGGCGGTGGGGATGGGGCAAATCGACCTGGCCGACTTCGACCAGGTCGCGGTGGAGAACCTCGCCGCCCAAGGGTACTGGCCGAAGGACCTCGGGCGGGCGAAGGTGCACGCGACGGCGGACCTATGCAGGATGATCAACCCCGATGCTCACGTCCACGCCCACGCGGACGTGTTCCGCCGCTCGTCGGTGAAGGCGTTAGCGTTGTTCCATGATCGTCAGCACCAGTTGGCCGTGTTCTGCTGCGTGGACAGCATCACGGCACGGCGGCTGTTGTGGGAGGCGGTGCGGGAGCGGGCGGGGGTGTTCCTCGACGGGCGAATGAGTGCGGAAGTCATCCGCGTGCTGGCCGTGGGCGAGCCGGCTCACGATGGCTACTACGAGTCGACGCTGTTCGAGCAGGGGCGGGCGTACGCCGGAGCGTGCACCGCGAGGTCCACAATCTACGCCGCCTCGATTGCGGCCGGGTTGATGGTCGGGCAATTCACGAAGTGGCTGCGACGGTTACCGATCGAGCGAGACGTTGGGCTCAACCTCTTGTCGGCCGAGCTGTCCGTCACGTGATCAGGGCATCGCTCCAGAACGCCCGCCAACCCGTCAGCTCTGCATCGCATGGAGTCCACGTTTGTCATTGCAGGTCCGGCCCCCCAAGCCATGGGCGGCCGGACCTGCGGTGCTGGGCGCGCCGCCGGGTTTCCTTTTCCTTAGCCGTCAGCCGCATCAGGGTTCAATAACAGCGGCTTTCCCGAGCGATTATCGAGGTTCTACCGTCGTGCGTTTTCCGCACCTTTGAGTCCTCAAGTGTGCCGATAACATACTTGGCTAGGAAGGGAACGCTTCCCCCCAGCACGCTCAGCGCGTCCGGGCGTGATGCCAGGCACCGGTGTTGAGCGGCTTTGGCAATCTCTTGTGTTTCTGTTCCGGCAAGCGGCCCCAGCCTTGATCCATCGTGCATCCTTCCGATACATTCCCCCGCACCGGCACACGCCGGGTACCACATGCAGCCAAGGGCGGGGTGAAGGCGCGGGGCTTTTTCTCCACTTGCTGAAGAACCGGAGAGCGGCATGGATGCCAGCGGTGCGCGCACACGGAAGGTCTCGTCTCGTCTTCTCGCCAAGCGGGACTCGTTGCTCCAATTGGCCGTGTTGGAGGCGCTGGAGGTCCGCCAGCTGTTCTCGTCGGCGGACCTGACGCCGCTGGACGACGCGTACGTTCGGGCGGGTCAGCACGCGAACCTGAACTTCGGCGGCGACATCGAGCTCGTCGCGAAGACTCAGGGCAGCGATAACACCCGCCGCGCGTTCATCAAGTTCGATCTGGACGACCACGACCCGTCTCACGGGGGCAAGCTGCGGCTCCACGGCTACCTGGCCGACACCGTCAGCTCCACCGTCACCGTCAGCGTCTACCCCGTCGCCAACACCGCTTGGACCGAGGAGACGATCACTTGGTCGAACAAGCCCCAGCACACGAACACGGTCCTCGCCCAGCAGGTCGTGAGCAACTACGGCAGCTCCACCGCCCAATGGTACGAGTTCGATGTCGCCGGCTACCTCCAGCAGGAGAAGGCCGCGGGCCGCGACGTGGTTAGCCTCATGCTCATGGCCGAGGGGGACAACACGGCCCGTGTGGTGTTCAACTCCAAAGAGGCGGCGAGCAACAGCGATCACCTGCACCTGATCCCGCCCGGCACCACTACGCAGAACCCGCTGGCCGACACCCTCGTCCGCGGCGGCGCCAACGCCGATACGAACTACGGCACCGCCGCCACGCTGACGGTGAAGGAGGACTCCAACGCCGACTTCGACCGCCTCTCGTACCTCAAGTTCGACTTGAGCACGGCCGGCGCCATCGGCGCCGCGAAGGTCCGGGTGTACGGGAACATGCCCAGCGGCACGGTGCCCGTCACGGTCGGGCTGTTCCCGGCCTCCGGGACGAGCTGGGGCGAGGGCACGATCACCTGGAACAACCGGCCGGCCGAGGGCGCGACCGCGCTGGCGACGGCGCTGGTCGGCAGCGCGACCGAGGAATGGTACGAGTTCGACATCACCAGCTACGCACAGCAGGAGAAGGCCGCGGGGCGCAACACGATTACCCTCGTGCTGAAGGCGATCAGCGGAAGCAATAGACTCGAGTTCCACAGCCGTGACGTGGCCACCGGGCGGCCCGAGCTCGTGGTCGAGCCGGCGTGGGCGGATGTCACCGTCTCGCTCACCGGGACCGGCAGCGTCAACGAAGGTTCGGACTATGCGTTGGGCGTGAGCGTCGGTGGTGCCGGCGCCGCGAGCGTGGCGAGCCTCAGCTTCGACTGGGGCGACGGCAGCGCCCCCAGCACCGGCGTCTCCCCGACGACCACCAGCGCCACCCACAAATACGCCGACGGCTTGGCCAACCGCACGATCACCGTCCGCGCCTACGACGCCGCCGGGGCGCAGTTGGGCGTGGGGACGCACGCGGTGCGGGTCGACGACGTGGCGCCCGTCGTCGCGATCTCGGGCGACGCGACGCTCTGGGAGGGTGCGCCCTACGTCCTGACCCTCTCGGCCACGGACCCAGGCGACGACGTCGTGACCTGGCAAGTCGACTGGGGCGACGGGGAGACCGAGTCGGCCACCGGCAACCTGCGGTACCTCGAACACTTCTACGCCGCCGGTACGACCGGCGCGACCATCACCGCGACGGCGACCGATGTCGCCGGCACACACACACCCGCGCCGGTCACCTTCCAAGTCGTGCCGGGTAAGCCGGTGGGGCTGCGCGCCGCCGCAACGGGGACGTCCTCCCTCCGCCTGGACTGGCACGACACGTCGGCGGCAGAAGACGGCTTCGCGATCGAGCGTTCCACGGACGGCGGCGAGACGTTCACTCAGGTCGACACCGTCGGTCCCAACGTCGTGCAGTACGAGGCGACGGGACTCTCGCCGAACACGCTTTATTACTTCCGCGCGCGCGCGACGAAAACGTCGAGCGGCCCCTCGGAGTACTCCAACCTCGCCTTCGCGTGGACGAACTCCGCAGTCCAGGTCAGTGGCGAGGCGCTGGCGACCGAGGGCGTGCCGTACACGCTGACGCTGGACGCCGGCGGAGGGTCCCTGACCGGCTGGACGGTCGACTGGGGCGACGGAACGGTGGACAACCTGGCTGGATCGGCGACCGCCGCGACGCACACCTACGTTGACGGTCCCGTCGGCCGCGTGATCATGGCGACGGCCGCCAACGGCGCTACGGAGTACGACACGCAGCCGATCGCGATCCACGTGTCGCAGGCGCCGCCGGTGGTCTCGATCAGCGGCGACGGCGTGTTGGTTGGCGGGCAGCCGTACGTGATCGACCTCGCCGCTACCAACGTGGGCGAAGATGTGATCACCAAGTGGTACGTGAACTGGGGCGATGGTAGCCCGTTGGAGATCGTCGCCGGCACGGAGACGTCCGTCTCCCACCTGTACGCCAACTCCAGCCGCGCGTACTCGATCAACGCCGTGGCCGTCGATCGCGACGGAAGCTATGCGGCGGAACCGCATACGGTCGATGGATCGGGTCGTTCATGTCGTTCGGCGGCGGCGGCCCCGCGGCGATGAGCGTCCAGGGCGACACGCTGGTCGTCGGCGGGCCGCTGAGCGATTGGACCGCGCTCGGGCGTATCGGGAGCGGCACAATTACGGATGGCCCTGGCGGCGCGATCACGCTGGTAGAGGGCAGCAGCTTCCACGTCAGGATGACGCGCAGCATCGAGATCCCCGAGGGCATCACGTGGTTGCAGTTCGAGTACGCGGGCTTGTCGTTCGACAACTCGGCGCTGCCGCCGTACATCCGCGACGCGTTTGAGGCCGCGCTCATCGGCGCGGACGGCAAGCCGGTCGTGCCCACGATCGACCCCGGCCGCGACGCCTACTTCAACGTCACTGGCGGTCTGACCAGCCCCGTCAAGCAGGCGACAGGCGTGGACAGCCAAGCCGGAACCGACTCCGGCATCGTCAAGGTCAACGTCGCTCACTTGGTCGGCCAGACCATCCGGCTGGAACTGCGCCTGATCAACAACGACCCGGACACGGCGACGACGGTGACCATCGCGGGCGACGCCCCGGTGAACAGCGCGCCGGAACTCGGTCCGATCCCGACGCTCGCATCCAACGAGGGGCAGTCGGTGACGCTCACCGTCCCGTTCACCGACCCCGACGTCGACGATACTCACACCGCGTTGATCGACTGGGGCGACAACACGTTCAGCAACGTCGTCGTCCCGGCCGGCGCGAGGACGATCGAGGCGATGCACGTCTACGCCGACGACCGCGCCGACGGCGCGCCCGACCAGTACGTGCCCAAAGTGTATGTGACGGACGGCGGTGGCCTCCAAGACGACGGTCAGGGCGTGGCCAACGTGGGCAACGTCAGCCCGTCCTTATCCGCCAGCATGCGCTTCGAGCCCGTTCTACGCGGTAAGGCTCGGCAGATGGCAGCGGTGATCAGCGGGATCTTCACTGACCCGGGCTTCACGCGCGAGGTAGCGGGTACGGCCGAGACCTTCCGCATCGACGTCAACTGGGGCGATGGGACGACCGAGCGCCTGGGCAAGACGGTGGCCAACGGCAGCGAAGGCGTGGCGACCGTCGGCAGCTTCACCGGGTCGCACGTGTACGCACAGCCCGGGATCTACGACGCAACCGTCACCGTACGCGACGACGACGGCGGGACCACGACGCAGACCTTCCGGTACGGGGTCGTCAACATCCGGGTCGTGCCGAAGATCAACCTGAAGAACATGGGCGTGATCCCGGTCATGATCCTTAAGGATCTGCCGGAGTTCGACCCTGCCGACGTCGCGGTCGAAAGTCTCCGATTCGGGCCGGGTGGCGCACCGGACCAAAACCAGGATCCGATCGGGACGAACGGCGCTCAGGTCCAATTCGATACGCAAGCAAGCCGCATTCGCCCGACGGACACGGTGGCGTTTCTCTACGGCACCATGCAGGATGGCACACCGTTCGTCGGGATGGACGAGATTGAAATCACCCCCGGCAGCGAACGCGGCCAGAACGGCGTGCCGGCGACCGAGACGCCGAAGTTCTTCGTCGCCGATACGGGTACCGACAACGTCTACCGCTACAGTGCCGGCGGCATTGCGTCGGGCTTTTTCAACTACGATTACCAGCTCACCGACCCGCGCGGCGTCGCCGCGAGCCCGCTCGGCGACACGCTGTGGACAATCGAGATGAACGGCCAGGTGATCGTCCACGAGCCGGACGGCGACTACCTCGGCAACTGGCTCGCGTCCGATGCGACGCACGCCGTCGGCGTGACGACCGACGGCCTCGACATGTGGGTCGTCGACAAAGATCAAAAGAAGGTGTTCCGCTACTCGGGCGCGGCGGCGCAGCGCGCCGGCACGGCCGTGGCCGGCTCCTCCTTCGCGCTCGACGCCGCCAACGCCAGCCCGAGCGATTTGGTCACCGACGGGGTTAGCATCTGGGTCGTGGACGACGGCGCCAACAGCGTGTTCAAATACACGCTAGGCGGCGTGCTGCTGGGGAGTTGGGCCCTGGACGCGGCGAACGCCAATCCCTCGGGCATCGCCTGGGCCCAAGGTCAGAGCGACCTATGGGTCGTGGACCGCCTCGACAAGGTGGTTTATCGCTATGCCAACGCCACGGTTCGGACCTCCGGCAGCCAAGCCGCCGCCGACACCTTCGCCCTCGCGGCCGCTAACGCGAGTCCCGAAGGGATTGCGGACCCGCCAACGGTGCGCGTAGCCGCGCCAGCGGCGCCGTCACAGGCGCCCGTGGGCAGCACGGTGCTGGTCAGCGGACGCGCGAGCGACGGCACGTCCGTTGCCGACCGCGTCGAGATCGACGGCGCGCCGGCCGACGTGGTGGACGTCGCGGGCAACTTCTTTGCGCGCGTACCCGTCCTGCAGGGGCCGAACACCATCGACATTGGGGCGACCGATCCGCAGGGCGTCTCCGCTACAGGCCAGGTCCGTTTAGAAGGCGTTTCGTCGACGTCGCCAGGCGCGATCGACTTCACGCTGTTCACGGATGTAACGTCGCGCATCGGCGTGCAATATGGACGGACATCCTTCAACGAGAAGTCCGCCACACTTTATACCGAGCTCGTCGCCACGAACACGGGCAGCCCGACGATCGCGTCGCCGTTGATGGTCGGCATCCGCAATGTTAGCGACACGACCATCGGGGTGTCGGGGTACGACGGCCTGATGCCCGACGGCACGCCGTACTTCCGGCTCGCGCCGGCGACGCCTGGTGCCACGTCGCTACCGACTGATGCGCAGACCGCGACGCGCAGCCTCGCGTTCCACAACCCCAACGGCATTCACTTCGACTACGACCTTGTCTTCCTCGCGCCGGCGAACCATGCTCCGACGTTCTCGACGGTTCCCATCGTGCGCACGCCGGTTGTCGACGACGAAGCCGACGCCAGTTACGTGTACGAGTTCGACGCGACGGACGTCGACGGCGATGATTTGACGTTTGCACGCGTCTCCGGTCCGGCTGGAATGACGTTTCAGTCGATCGACACGGACAATGACGGCAAGGCTGACTTCGGCCGCATTACCTGGCGGCCCACCCAGGTTGGAGAGTACCCGATTCTGCTTGGCGCCGATGACGGCGTCGCCGACGGGAGCGGGCAGGCGCACCAGGCGTTCATCCTGTCCGTCGTGGATTCGACGGTGAACCGTCCGCCGCGCTTCACGTCTGATCCCGTCGTGGAAGCGCGGATCGGCACCGACTACGTCTACCAAGCCACCGCCACCGACCTTGATAATGACGATCTCGAGTTCTCGATCGTCGGCATCCCGCCTGCGGGCATGTCGATCACGACCGACGGATTGCTTGAGTGGTCCAAGGAATCGCTCGTCGTCGGCGATCAACTCGTCACGCTCAAAGTGATCGACCGCGATCCGGAAACGGGGACAGCACGAGGCACGCAAGATCTTCAGCCGTTTACGATTCGCGTACTGCCGGCGCTCGGCAATCACGCACCCGAGATCGTCAGCACGCCCGTGACCACGTTCCGCCCCGCGGTGGCGACGGGATTGCCCCGCAAGATCACCCTCGACGGTCGGGTGCGCGACTTCAAGATCGCACACCCTGATTTCGAACAGGGCTCGTTTGTCCAAGGTCACGAGGTCGGGAACATCGACAGCACGCTCTCTCCAGATGGAAAGCCCGTTTACATCGGTCTCCCTCACGACGAGACCATCAATAGCGCGGAAACGTTTGACCAGTGGTACAGGGACCTGGAGGGAATCAACCTCGGCGATTCTCTTCCGCTCGTCTTGACGGAGACGTCATCCGGCTCAGGGGTCTACGGTTTTTCGAGTTCCGAATTTTTTCCGATCGACGGGCAGCTATTTGGCGCCGATCCGGGATACACCCACAACTTCCATTTCACGTACGAAGTGAACTCGCGGTTTACGTACCAAGGCGGGGAATCGCTCACGTTCACGGGCGACGACGACGTCTGGGTTTTTCTCAATGGCCGACTCGCCATTGCCCTCGGCGGCGTACATGGCCCGATGACGGGCTCGGTTGACTTGGACGAGTCCGCGGAAGAACTGGGACTCGTCCCCGGCGAGTCGTACACGTTCGACCTCTTTTTTGCCGAGCGACAATGGGGCGGCTCATCTTTCGCGCTAACGACGGGCATCGAGTTTGAGGACGCGGGTGCGTACAAGTACGACGTCGATGCGATCGATGCGGACGAAGGCGATGTTCTGACTTACAGCCTCATCGGTGATCCGCCCGACTGGTTGCGAATCGATCCGGTCACCGGCGTCATCACCGGTAATCCGACGGCTGACGACGTCGGAACGTACGACATCGACGTTCTCGCATCGGATGGCCGCGGCGGGACTGACGTCCAGAGCTATCCGCTCGTCGTTGAAGTGCCCACCGGCAATAGCGATCCGGTCTTCTCATCGACTCCGCCAACGCGGCTCGAAGTGGGTGGAACGTACGTCTATCAAGCGCAGGCGACCGATGCCGATGGCGACCCGCTCGAATACCGCCTCGTCGAGGGTCCGTTCGGGATGGCGATCGACCGACATAGCGGTCGCTTGACGTGGACGCCGTCAACCAGTCAACCGGACGAATTCGACGTTCAGATACAAGTTACTGATGGGCACCTCGGCGGAGACGATCAGCAGTTTACGATCGTCCTAGAACGTGGCGGCAATAGTGCGCCGTCGTTCAGTTCCTCTCCCGTCCTCGGCGCTGGGGTCGGGCAAGACTACCTATATCAATCCGCCGCCACGGATCCGGAGAACGATCCGCTCGTCTACTCCCTCGCCCAGAAACCTCTGGGTATGGCCATCGACCCGAAGACGGGCCGCATCCTCTGGCATCCGACGGCCGAACAGATCGGGACGCACGACGTTGTCGTCGTGGCCAAGGATGCGTACGGGGCAATCGATTCGCAGCCCTACACGATCACCGTGACGTACAACGGGCCGCCGGTGGTGGTTTCCGTTCCCGCCGGGCCGGCGTACGTCGGGGCGACTTATCAAGGCCATGTGGTAGCAACGGATCCGGAGGGCGAAACGCTCACGTTCTCGTTGGACTCTGCGTCCGACGTGGACATGGATATCGACCCGATCACCGGCGTCTTCACGTGGACGCCGTCGGCGACGGGGACGCGAACGGTCGAGGTGAGCGTTGAAGACGATGCCGGTCTGATCACGACGCGCGAGTTCACAATCGAAGCCGTCGCAGCCGTCACCAACCGTCCGCCGGTCGTCAACGGTCTACCCCGCGCGACGATCCAGGTCGGTCGACAGTACTTCTGGGTCGTCAACGCAACCGATCCGGACAGCGACAAGCTGTATTACGATCTCGACGGCGAGCCGGATGGTATGTCCGTCACCGCGGACGGCATCGTGAGCTGGACGCCGACCGCCGAGCAGATCGGCGAACAGACGTTCACGATCGAGGTCGACGATCAGCGGACGGGTGGGCTCGTCACGGAGACGTTTGCCGTCGACGTGGTCAGCGGCGCAACGGGGAACCTCCCGCCGCACATTGATTCCAAGCCGACAAACGTTGCCGTTTCCGGTAAGGGGTACGTTTACATTCCGTCGGCGACCGATCCGGACAACGACCCGCTCGTGTGGGCGCTGGACCAGAAGCCGCCCACGATGTCGATCGATCCGGTCAGCGGCGCGGTCGCGTGGACGCCGACGGATGACGACATCGGTAAGACGTTCGACGTGATCCTGCGCGTCACGGACGTCTACGGTGCGTCGATCGCGCAGAAGTTCCCGATCACGGTGCGCGCCGTCAACGCGCCGCCGCGCATCGAGTCGGATCCGATGCCGCCCGGTAAGGTCGGCCTGGCCTACCGGCACACGATCCGCGCCAGCGATCCGGAAGGCGGACGCCTCACGTACGAGATGTCCATCGCCGGCGTCTCGAACAACAACGGCCTGGTTATCGACGGCGTTGGCAGAATCGGTGGTACGCCGACCACCTCGGGCACGTTCCAAGCCACGATCACCGTCACCGATGACGAGGGGCTGACCGATTCCGAGACGTACGCGCTCGCCGTCGCCGCGACATCCGTGAACCTGCCGCCGCGCGTGCTGACGACGCCGCCATTCTTCGGCGTCCCCGGGCAGGAGTACCGTTATGAGTTTAAGGCTCTTGATCCCGAAGGCGTGTCGATCACCTACTCGCTCGTTCAGGCGCCGCCCGCAGGGTCGTACAACCTCAACACCTCGACCGGCGTGTTCACGTGGACGCCGCCGTCGAACCAGGCAGTCGGCACGTACCCGATCACGATCCGCGCCTCCGATGGCACTAACTCGGTCGATCAGGAATACGGACTGATCCTGCGCGCCAACACGGCGCCGTTGTTCGTGAACGTCCCGCCGTCGTCCGAGCGGGTCGTAGCGGAAACGCCGTACGTCTACGACGTGGACGCGGTCGATGTGGCCGGCGACGTCGTGAGCTATGAGCTTGCCGGCCCGTCCTGGCTGAACATCGATCCCGAAACTGGAGTCATCAGCGGCGAGCCGCCGGTTGGCGCCGTCAGCTCCACGCCGCACAGCTTTACCGTGACTGCTTTGGATCAACACGGCGCGTCGGCGTCACACACGTTCGAGCTGACCGTCGCCGCCGACGCCGCGCCAATCGTGTTCCTTCAGACAACGCAAACCGGCGTCGCCAAGGGCTCCGCCGCCACGTTTTACGTCTGGGCCGACGATGACGTCGAGGTGGCCTCGCTGACGCTCACGGCCGGCGGGAAGGCGTTCCCCATCGCCGCCGACGGTTTCGCGCACGTGGTGATCGACGACGATCTGATCAGCGGCTTCGGAAACCTCGTGTTTACCGCCACGGCGACGGACACGGCCGGGCAGACAGCGACCGATACGGTGACGATCAACGTCTACAACCCAGCCGACCAAGTCGCGCCCGAAATCGAGTTCACGGGCCCAGCCGACAACGAGACGATCTACAAGCCAACTGACGTAACGGCGTCAATCAGCGACGACAACCAGTTCGAATACCGCCTGGAGATCGCGCCGATCGGCGAGTCGAGCTTCAAGACGCTCGTTGATTGGACCGACAGCTCGACCACGCCCGACGGCAGCGGTCGCTACAACGCTTCGCTCGCGCACGAACTCGACACGACGACGATGCTGAACGGCACGTACGTGCTCCGCATCAGCGCGCGCGACGGTCAGCATGAGTCGGTTGCCGAACAGGTCGTGACCGTGGACGGCAGCCTCAAGATCGGCAACTTCAGCCTGTCGTTCAACGACCTGTCGGTACCGGTGGCGGGCATCCCGATCAACATCACGCGCACGTACGACACGGTCCGCGCCGACACGGAAGGCGACTTCGGCTACGGATGGACGATGGACGTCGGCGACGTCAAAATTCACGTCGCCATCCCGACTGGCTCTGACCTGGGCGAGTACGGCGACACCTACCCGTCGTTCCGTGCGGGCACGCGTGTCTACATCGCCATCCCCGGGCAGCGCCCGCAAGGGTTCGAGTTTACGCCCGTGCATTGGGGCGCTCACGAAGAGGGTCAGTTCCAGATCCCGTACATCCAGACGTACTACCGTCCGAAGTTCACGCCGCTCCCCGGCACGACGAGCACGCTTTCGGTCGAGATGGACGACGTCCTGCTGAAGCAAGCGGCCGACGGCTCGTTCTACCGCGAGGCCGACGGCCCGTACGGCGATGGCCTTGGTTACAACCCCGCGCTATTCAGCTTCGGTGGGCTGTACTACCTCACGACCCGTGACGGTACGCGACTCCAGATCAACGCGCTATCGAGCAAGCTGGAGGAGATCCGCGACCTCAACGGAAACACGCTGAGCTTCTCCCACGACGGCATCCGCAGCTCGACGGGTGTCGGCATCACTTTTGAACGCGACTCCCGCGATCGTATCACGAAGATCATCGACCCCGACGACAAGGAGATCGTCTACGAGTACACGGCCGACGGCGATCTGGCGTCGGTGACGGACCGGGCGTCGCTTACGACACAGTTCTTCTACGGCGAAGTCGCGCCGAGCGGATTCTCCGGCGGCGTGCAGGCGCCGGAGCATTTCCTCACCCGCATCGTCGACCCGCGCGGCATCGACGTCGCCCGAGCCGCGTTCGACGACCAGAACCGCTTCATCGGCATGCTTGACGCCGAGGGCAACCAGGTCGACGCGGCGCACGGCCCAATCAACTCGGACGAAACGCGGTTCACCGAGACCGTCACCGATGCTTTGGACAACGTCACCGAGTTTGAATACGACGAGCGCGGGAACGTGACGCGCGAGGTTCGCCTGCTCGTCGCTTCCGCGACGGCGTCGCTTCGCAAGTACATCGTTGTCGCGCGCGAGTATTGGGAGGACACGGACGAACTCAAGCGAGAGAGCGAGCCGTTCGAAGTCACGGGGTTTGACAATCGCTTCACCGCGACGCCCACGACGTGGCGCAGCACGACGACGTACGTAAACGGTCTGCCCGCGACCCGGACGGACGCCGAGGGCAACACGACGTACTTCGCCTACGCCGCGAACGGGCGACTGAGTAGCGTCACCGATCCGCTCGGCAATACGTCGCGCTACGTGTACGACGCCAACGGCAACCTCACCGCCACCATCAACGCCAAGGGTGAGCGAACCGAGAACCACTACGACGCGCTGGGCAACCTGACGGAAACCCTCGATTCTCACGGCCGCGTCACCAGCAGCTTCACCTACAACGGCCCCGGCGGGCGGATGGACAGCAGCACGGGTGGATTCATCTACGACGCCGCCGGCAACCTCACGGGCTCGGCGCCGCCGCGCACGTTCACCTACGACGCGTTCGGCAACGTCGACAGCTCCACTTACGAGTGGGACGACCCGACGACGACCGGCACGGTCGAAGAGGTCGAGGTAACCACCTCGACCGAATACGACGACGCCGGCCGCGTGACCTCCAGCACCGACGCCGACGGCCAGACCACGAGCACCACCTACAACGATCTGGGTAAGCCGGAGACGACCACCGACCGATACGGCAACGTCACGCGCTACCGCTACGACGTGCGCGGCAATCTCATTGAGACCGAGTATCCCGACCAGTCGCTGACCGACGGCATTACCAACAAGCCGGTCACGCGCACGGTGTACGACGCGCTGGGCCGCCCGGTCGTCACCGTGGACATGCACGTCCCCGGCACGGCGGCCAACGGCACGCGCACGACATACGACAAGGTCGGCCGCGTCGTCAGTACCGAGCGGCTGGCGAACGTCGTGATCAACATCCAGGAGACGGGCAGCGGCAGCGACGTGTGGGAGATCGTCCCGCAGTCGGGCGGCGTGGACTACACGTTCACCTCGGTCATCTCCACGTCCGCGACGACCTACGACGCCGCCGGCCGCGCCGACGTGGTAACGGGCGCCGACGGCCAGACGACCGACTACGACTACGACCCGCTCGGCCGCGTCGCGTCCGTCGAGGACGCGCTCGGCAACGTGATGACGTACGACTACGACGAGTCCGGTCGCCAGACGTCCGTCACGGACGCCAACCTGCACACGACGGCGCAGACGTACGATGCGCTGGGCCG
Organism: Tepidisphaeraceae bacterium; assembly: GCA_049679725.1. Taxonomy (GTDB): domain Bacteria; phylum Planctomycetota; class Phycisphaerae; order Tepidisphaerales; family Tepidisphaeraceae; genus DASYWJ01. The sequence continues at coordinate 3,394 of JBAUGM010000645.1, read as the reverse complement.
CGTCATCAAGACGACGTTCCACGACAACTCGTCGACGTCGGTCGAGTACGACGACTTGGGCCGGAAGGTGTCGGACACGGATCAACTGGGGCAGAGGACGCAGTACGAGTACGACAGCCGCGGGAACCTGACGGCGGTCGTGCAACCGCACGTCATCGTCGGCATCAACCTGATCGGAGATGGCGGTGCGATCGCCAGGCCGCGGTGGGAGTACGAGTACAGCCAGTACGGCAACCTCGTGTTCCAGCGCGATCCCCAAGACAACAAGTTCACCGGCTCCGGCGGTCAGAACCGGGAGACGACGTTCAAGTACGACGAGCAGAACCGTCGCGTGGAGCGGAAGCTGCCGTTGGGGCAGACCGAGTTGTCCTTCTACGACGCGTTCGGCCGGTTGGAGCGGATGACCGACTTCAAGGGCCAGAACCACACCTTCGAGTACGACGCGTTGGGGCGTGTGGACGAAGAGAAGTGGTTCGGGGTGGGCGAGGATCCCGAGACCGACCCGGCGGGCCAGACGGTGACGTACCGCTTCGACGCGCTGGGCCGGCAGGACCGTGTGACGGAGGACGGGGAGAGCGACCGGGTCACGACCTACGCGTTCGACATCGACGGTCGGCTGACGAGCGTGGACGCGCCCGAGGGCCGGGTGAACTACGGCTACGACGCGGCGACCGGCCGGCACGTCCGCACGTGGACCGGTACGAACTCGTCCTCACCGACAACCGACACGCTGTACGGCTACGACGAACTGGGCCGGCTGAAGTCGGTCACGTCGGCGAAGCTCAACGGCGCCACCCCGGCAACGGCGGCGGTGCAGTTGGACCGGTACGACGCGGTCGGCAATGCCGTCTCCACGACGCTGCCGACAACGACGTACGGCTACGACGACGTGGGCAACCGTACACCGTCGACGCGGCGGGCCGGCGGCGGCAGGTCGTGGAGAAGCGGCTCGAGGCCGACAGCTCCACCTCCACGCGCGCCCTCGATTACACGTACGACGCCATCGGCCGGCTGACGCGCGAGGGCTCGACCTCAAACGTCAACAGCGCCGAGAGCTACACCTGGGTCTACGGCTACGACCGTGCCGGCAACCGGACGGTCAAGTGGAACGGGGCGATCGAGTACTGGCGCGACTACGCGTACGACGCCAACGACCGGCTGACGCAGGAGGTCTACGGCGGGATCGACTACACCGAGCAGGTGGACTACGGTTACGACGCCAACGGCTCGCTGATCAGCCGCGACCGGTCCTACTCCAACAGCGGCGAGTACGTCGGCGAGCGCGAACAGACCAACGAGGAGCGGACGTACGGCCACGACCTGCGCAACCGGCTGGTTTCGTTCGAAGCGACGGAGCTGCGCGAGACCGACCCGGAGTTCGACGGATTTAGCCTTACCCGCACGACCGAGACGGCGGCGACGTACACCTACCACCACGACGGCATCCGCGTGGGTTCGGACACATCGACGACGGTCACGGACCACACGACGAACCCGGATACGGTGACGCCGACGACGGACGAGCGGGTCTTCCTCGTCGATGGGACCAATCCCACCGGTTACGCGCAGGTGCTGGAAGAGAAGGCCACGCCCAGTTCGTCCCCGACGGTGACGTACGTGATCGGCGACGACGTGATCGGCCAGGCGAACTCCAGCGGCACGCTGGCCTACCTGGTCTACGACGGCCACGGCAGCACGCGGCTGCTGACGACCGCGACCGGAACCATCACCGAGCGTTACGCTTTCGACGCGTTCGGCCTGGGGCTGGCGCACAACCCCGGGACGACGGGGACCGACTTCCTCTTCGCCGGGGAGCAACTCGACTCGGGGCTGGGCCAGTACTACCTGCGGGCGCGGTACTACGACCAGTCGGTCGGGCGGTTCAGCAGCTTCGACGACTTTGAAGCAAACGCGAGCGAACCGACGCACTTACACAAGTACCTGTACGCGGGAAGCAACCCCGTGGGGGCAATCGATCCGTCAGGCTATGACTTCTCCGCTCTTAGCGCGCAGGCGGCTACCTCGATCCAGAACATCATCGCGAGCACCTACCTGATTGCAGCCACGGCGTTCCTCGCAACGGCCCGCGGCGTTGCCGACGGCCTCACGGCCAACCAAATCCTCGTGGGTTTCTACGTCGATTGGTTACTCGAGCCAGTGGATGTGGTCGTCGAGACGACGGCAGCCTTCATCGACCTCACGCAGAAGGGATACGTCTTCGTGATGACGAGGACGGGCCTCTACGAGGCCGAGCCCCCGTCGTCGCAGGAGCATTCCCAGGCGAGCCTGGCGGGGCCGGCGTTCGGCACGTTCCTGCTCGGACTGTACAACCGCGTTCGACGGCCGGCGTCCATCTACGAAGCGCATCACCTCAACCAACGCGGCGTCTGGCGAGATCACCTGCCGGAAAACAGCGCGTCGATCTCCCTTACAAAAGACCAGCATCGAACGGTTGAACGAGAGATGCGGGCCTTTTATGCAGAAGCACGGCGTTCCGATAGAACGCCAACCGTCAATCAGTACAATGACGCCATGGAAGCGGCATTACGGAAAGCGGTGAACGACCCTAATGCCGTACGCCAAGCTGTGAAGCTTATGAAGGCGGAGCAGTTGGGGGCTGGTTTCCCCGGTACAAAATTCATTCCGCGAGTTCGGCTCCGCTAAAGAGAAGGAGTCCTGGCGATGCTTCGCGAACCGACGCTACAGCTCATCGAGCGAATCAAGGGTACCGAGTTGTTCATCAATGTCGGCAAGCCGATCTCGGATTCGACCGTCGACCGCGTCGATTTCTGGCGACTGGCGGCGAAATTCAGTCTCACCCGGATCTGGTATAATGTTCGGCTTGAGGCGCGTAACCGAATCACCTCAGAACTTAGCCTTCGGCATAGCCGACGATATCAACGCTGGAACGACATCGTTGACGAAACCGATGAGTTGCTGTTGCCAACGATCAATGCGGCTTTAGAGCGGATTCAACCCGCTGTGAAGCTTAAGCCGCGTGCATGGTCAGAGTTCTCCGATTCCGTCCGAGTGGACTTCCGTGGTGCCTGTCACGAGGCCGACTACAGTGATGTCGTACCCAGCGACTTCTATCAGAACCTGATGGCGTGGTACATGCGCGGTCATTTTCCTTGCGGATGGGATGGGACAATGGAATCCGGTCGGCTCATTGTGTTCTAACCGCAGGACCACGTGACGGAGGTCGGCGAGAGCAATGCGTTCGACGCCGGCCGATCGTCACCGTGGACATGCACGTCCCCGGCACGGCGGCCAACGGCACGCGCACGACATACGACAAGGTCGGCCGCGTCGTCAGTACCGAGCGGCTGGCGAACGTCGTGATCAACATCCAGGAAACGAGCAGCGGCAGCGACGTGTGGGAGATCGTCCCGCA
>JBAUGM010000644.1:0-15777 GCA_049679725.1 Tepidisphaeraceae bacterium | reverse complement strand
TACTTACACTCGCGACTTCAGCCGCAGCGCGTTCTCCACCGCCGGGCGGCCCATCGGGTAGTACTGAAAGCCGCTCTCGCGCATCACGTCGCGGTGGAGGCAGTTGCGGCCATCGAAGATGATCGGGGCGTTCATCGTCGCCGCGATCTTGCGGAAGGGCAGCGTCGTGTACTGCGGCCAGTCCGTCACCAGCGCCACCGCGTCGGCGCCGGCGGCGGCGGTCACCGGGTCGTTGCACCACTCGACCTTGTCCTTGAACAGCGCCTTCATGTTCTCCATGCCCTTGTAGTCGTGCGCCTTCACGCGCGCGCCCTTCTCGAGCAGGTAGGTGATCACGTCGATGGCCGCCGACTCGCGGATGTCGTCGGTGTCGGCCTTGAACGCCAGCCCCCAGACCGCGATCGTCGAGCCGCTGATCGACCGGCCGAGCTTCGACTCGATCTTGTCCACGAAGCGCTTCTTCTGGTTCTTGTTCACCGTCTGCACGGCGTGAACGAACAGGCTCTCGTGGCCGGCCAGCTTGGAGATGTGCTCCATGGCGGCGACGTCCTTCGGGAAGCACGAGCCGCCGTACCCGCAGCCGGCGCGGAGGAACGCCGGGCCGATGCGCTGGTCGGTGCCGATGCCCTTGCGGATGTCCTCGATGTCGGCGTTGTAGTGCTCGCAGAGGATCGTCATCTCGTTCATGAACGAGATGCGCGCCGCGAGCATGGAGTTGGCCGCGTACTTCGTCAGCTCGGCCGACTCCCAGTTCATCGTCATGAAGTTCTCTTCGCGCTTCACGAGCGGGTCGTACAGCCGGCGGACCATGCGGAACGCCTCGGGCGACTCCCCGCCGATCACGATGCGGTCGGGGCGCAGGCAGTCCTCGACGGCCGTGCCTTCCTTGAGGAACTCGGGGTTCGACACGACGGCGACATGCGCCTTGGTCTGCTCGCGGAGGAAGTTGTAGAGCTTGCGGTTGGTCCCCGGGGGCACCGTGGACTTCACGATGATCGTCGTCATGAACTCCGTGTTCAGCGCCGCCAGCGCATCGCACACTTCCTTGCCGGCGCCTTCGAGGAAGCTCATGTCGACCGTGCCATCAGGCTTGGGCGGCGTGCCGACGCACAGGAAGACGATCTCGGCGTCCTTCACGGCGGCCTTCACGTCATCGGTGAACTGGAGCTGACCCGATGCATAGTTCTCCTGCATCAACTCCTGCAGGCCGGGCTCGAAGATGGGGCAGTGCCCATCCTGAAGGGTCTTGAGCTTGCGGGCGTCCTTCTCCACGCCGCGCACCGTGTGGCCGATGCTCGCGAGGCAGGTGCCCGTGACGAGGCCGACGTAACCGCAACCGATGATCGTAACGTCCATGTGGAACCCTCTAGCTTGCTAGCGTGCTGTCAGTGATACGAACCACGGGCGGCCGCGGAGCGCGCCGGTCCTGACGCAGGGACCGCGCACCGGCTCGGCCGGCGGTTTCCGGCACCAGTGACATCGGACAATTCAGCGGGCTACCTTGTTACCTCGGTAGCACGAATTCAGAACACCCACGAAACCTGCCCGGCTGGGGAGTGCCGAGCGCCTCAAAACCTAATGGGTAGCGGGCGGGTTTTCAATTACCGGACGAGCCGATGGGCTACGGAACTTCCTGCCGCTCGCGCTCGACCCATGCCGCGCCCTCGATCCGACCGGCGAGCTCATCCGTGGACGCGGGCTCGCGGATCTCCAAGACCGTGCTCGCGTCGATCGTCGGCGCGGCGGCGGTCAAGTCATCGGCGTCCAACGGGTTGCGCGTCACGATGCGGGGCTTCTCGTGAACCATCCCCATCTTGTACGCCGCCACGATGATCGACCCGAACACCACGAGGTAAACCGCGATCGCGTACCGCGTCCGCATGAAGACGATCGTGGCGCCGAGCATCGCGAAACCGATGGCCAGCGCGTAGCTGATCAGCACCGTCTTCTTCACGCTGAACCCGCGCGCGACGAGCTGGTGGTGAAAGTGGAACTTGTCGGCGCTGAAGACCGGTCGGCCGTTCACGTAGCGGCGGGCGAAGGCGAGGATCGTGTCGAGCACGGGGAGGGCGAACATCACCATCGACGCCAGGAACCACTTGGGGCGTTCCTGGAGCATCAGGATGAGCGTGGTGGCGCAGGAGAAGCCGAGGAACATGCTCCCGGTGTCGCCCATGAAGATGGACGCGGGATTGAAGTTGTACGGGACGAAGCCGAGCAATGCCCCAAGCAAGGCCAACCCGAGCACGACGCGGAGGGCATCCCAGTTGCTGTTGATGCCCCCGCCGTACATCGCCATGTGCACCGCGAGGAAAAGGAACCCCGCCGCGATGATCGCGGTCACGCCGCCGCAGAGGCCGTCGAGGCCGTCCATCAGGTTCGTGGCGTTGCAGCAGAAGACGATGATCGCGATGACGAACGCGCTGCTGAGCACGATGATGAGCATCTCCGGAAACAAAGGCTCCGGCGCTTGCGCCAAGCCCATCGCCGCGAGGTTCTGCGGCCCCAGCACGTTCTGGATTCGAATGCCGATCGGGTTCATCAGCGGCGCCAGACACTTGAGCCCCACCCCCTCGATGAGCAGGCAAACCGCGGCGAACACCTGCCCGCCGATCTTCACCCAGGGATTGATCCTGCGGATGTCGTCCCACAGCCCCAGCATCACGATGACGCACGCGCCCACCACGATGCTGAACCGCACGTGAACGTACGGCAGCAGTCCCGGCTCGCTCCGGTGCAGGTGAAGGAACTGGCTCAGCGCCAACCCCGCGATCCAACCGAGAAACACCGCAACGCCGCCCAGGTACGCCACGGGCGTGCTGTGCATCTTGCGCAGGCTGTCCGGCTCATCGATGATGCCGTAGTACGTCGCGACCGTGCGCATGATCGGCGTGAAGAGGTACGAGACGATGAAGGAGACGTAGAAGACGTAGATGTACGGGGAGAGGACTTCATCCCACGAGACGGCGCGGACGGGAATCTGAGCGAGCAAGAGGGTGAGCATCCGTCGTATCCCGGTCGGCCGATTCGCACGTGGCCCCGCAAGACCTCGAGCTTCCCGCGGCGAGTATACCCGCACCGCGGGATTGGCCCTAATCGACGATGAGACAGGGCGCCGGCGCCGCCCCTCGATTCTCCCGCCAGGCGCGCACCACCGCCTACACCTGTTCGACGCGCGCCATAACGAACTTTAGTCCGCGGCGCAACTCGGACCACGATCTCGACGGTTCGCTAAGCCAATGCAACTGGCTCAAGGCAACTGGCTCGCGGTCATTCGAGCGGGCTCGTCGAGCGCCATTTCAGCAACTTCACGTGAGGCGCGGCGGACTCATCAAACAATTTTCGGATATTTTTCCATTTCGCCGGTAGACAGGTCCCCTCGACTTGCTACGGTGGGCTCGCCCCCTGAAATTCAACACGTTTTTGCTCGGTGTTCACTCATCCTTTACCGCGCGTCTCCCAGGAAAAGTTTATCTCGTTGTGGGCCTTCAGTGGCGTCCTATATTAAACGTGTTCCCACTGGCGACGTAGCTTGCTCCGGAGGCTCGCTGCGTCTTCGTGCGGCCGGGGAGGCGAGAGAAAATGCCTTATTCGAAGTTCGACAACCTCCCATCCGTCGCGATCGAGGAACTCGAAGGCCGGCGCCTCTTCACGGGCGAGCCGTGGGGCGCGATCCCGCGGCTCATCGGCCAGGATAGCGCCGTCAGCAACTATCCCACGCTCACCGGCGCGGGGCAGACGATCGCCGTCATCGATACGGGGATCGACTACACCCACCCCGCGCTGGGCGGCGGCTTCGGCGCGGGCTTCAAGGTCGTCGACGGCTATGACTTCGTCGACGACGACGCCGACCCGATGGACACCTACGGTCACGGCACCGGCGTCGCCGGCGTCCTGGCGGCGGAACCGTTCGTCCACCTGGGCAAGCAGTACCGCGGCATCGCGCCGCAGGCCAGGCTCGTCGCCCTCCGCATCGACAGCGCCAACGATCCCGTTCCCGACGAGCGCATCGAGGAGGCGCTCGACTGGGTCATCGACAAGCGCAAAGCGCTGGGCATCACGGTCGTCAACATCTCGTTCGGCTACGGGAGCTTCGCCGACGCCGAAGTCTCGGCCGTCTTCGGCGACGAGCTGAAAGTGCTGAGGGACGCCGGCGTCTTCATCGTCGCCTCCAGCGGGAACAACGGCGTCTCCGACCCGCCCGCCATCCAGTACCCCGCCGCCGACCCCAGCGTCTACGCCGTCGGATCGACCGATGAGTTCGGCGTCATCAGCGAGTTCACGGAGCGATCGGAGGACCTCGACCTGCTCGCGCCCGGCAACGAGGTCGCGACAACCGCGCTCGTGGACGCCGACCCGCTCACCGAAGACTTCCGCCGCGCCACCGGCACCAGTTTCGCGGCGCCGCTTGCCGCCGGCGCCGTCGCGCTCATGCGCCAGGCCGACGCCAGCCTGCGCCCCAGCGACATCCGCTCGATCCTGCGCGTCTCCGGCGTCGACACGCTCGACGGCGACGACGAGTTCGGGTCGACCACCAACCTCACGTACGCGCGCCTGCACCTCAAGCACGCGCTGGAGCTGACGTACGACCGCAAGGGCGGCTCGCTCGGCGCGACCGAGGAAATCGCGTCCGGCGGCAACAACGCGTCCATCGCGCACGACGAGGACGACGTCCTGCACGTCGTCTACTACGACTCCGTCGACCGTACCCTCAAGCACCTCGTGCGCGCGAGCGACGGCGGATGGTCGAAGACCGACGTAATCGACGACGCCGACGCGGACCTCGGCCAATACGCCTCGATGGCGCTCGATGCGATGGGACGCCCCGCCGTCGCCTACTTCGACGGGACCGCCGGCGATCTGAAGTACGCCCACTACGACGGGGACGACTGGATCGTCGAGCGCATCGATTCCAAGTTCTCCGTCGGCCTGTACCCGACGCTCGCCTTCGACGCCGACAACCGCCCCGCAATCAGCTACTACTACAAGACCGGCGGCGACCTCCGCATCGCGCGCCACGACGGCGTTGCGTGGGTCATCAAGACCGTCGATTCCAGCAACGACGTCGGCCGATCCACCAGCATGGCGATCGACAAGGACGGCAAGCTCGCCATCGCGTACGAGAACACGACAACCGGCCAGCTCAAGTATGCCGTCCAGAGCGGCACGTCGTGGAACAAGCAGGTGGTGGACGACGAAACCCTGGGCATCGCCTGGCCGTCTCTCGCGTTCGACGGCTCGAATCGCCCGAACATCAGCTACTACGACGCCGACCCCGCGAACCTGAAGCTCGCACGGCTCAAGGACGGGAACTGGCAGACGGAAACGCTCGCCTCGAAGGGCGCGCAGGGACTGTTCACCACGCTCGTCTTCGACGGCAGCACGGCGAACCTCTTCTACTACAACCGCCAGCTCAACGAGATGCACCGGCTCAAGGGCAGCTTCGGCAACTGGTCCGACTCGCTCCTCGAAACCGGCGGCGGCCGCTACATCACCGCCCACCGCGCTCATGACGGGGACCTCACGTACACCTGGTTTGAGACGGACGAGAAGATCCTGCACGTCGAGGACGTGTGACGCCCCCTCGGTATGCCCAGACGCTCTCGGTGGGACGTTGCAAGTCGCCGCACGTCATCCCGATGGGAGCCTTGGCGACCTGAGGGATCTCGGGTACGAAACCCACTCTCAAGCCCGAGATCCTTCGGCTCGTAGAACTCGCCTTCAGGATGACGTAGCTTTGTCCTCGCAAGAGGGCCCCATCAGCGGGAGCATCACTCCACCCGTTCCCGCGCCGGCGCCTCCCGCAACCTGCGCCACAGCAAGTGCACCCGCCAGTTCACGTCATCGCGCTGCGGAAAATCCGTGCGGAAATGCGCGCCGCGCGATTCCGTCCGCGTCAGCGCCGCCGTCGCGATCAGGTGGCAGACGACGAGCATGTTCTGCAGTTCCCAGCCCGCAACGGCCGCGTGACCCAGCGAGCCGGGGTCGAACGTCTTGTCCATCACGTACCGGCCCCAGAACGAGATGATCTCGCGCGTCTCGGTCAGGCGATCGGCCGTGCGCTCGATGCCGACGTTGCGCCACATCACGCTGCGCAGGCTGCTCTTCACGTCGGCGATGTCGAGCTCCGTCTTCGTCGACGGCGCAACCGACGCTTCGAGCGTCAGCGGGAACTGGGGCGCATCCTCCTTCGACGCGCGGGCGGCGTCGGCGCCGGCGCGAGCGCCGAAGGCGAGCCCCTCGAGCAGCGAGTTGCTGCCCAGCCGGTTCGCGCCGTGCAGGCCCGAGCAGCTCGCTTCGCCCACCGCGTACAGCCCGCTCAGGCTCGACCGCCCCATCGCGTCGACGTCCACCCCGCCGATCATATAGTGGGCGGCCGGGTGGATCGGGATCAGGTCCTTCGACGGGTCGATGTCGAACTGATCGACCAGCTTCGCCAGTTGCGGGAAGCGCTCGCGGAACTCCGTCTTGGCCATGTGTCGGGCATCGAGGAAGACGTGCGTGAAGTTCGTCTTGCGGATCTGCTCGACGATCGATCGGCTGACGACGTCGCGCGGGGCAAGCTCGCCGTCCTTGTGATAGTCGAACATGAACCGGTGGCCCGTGCGATCGACAAGGTACGCGCCCTCGCCGCGAACGGCTTCGGTGATCAGCGCGCGGCTGGAGCCGGCGACGTAGAGCGTCGTCGGGTGGAACTGCACCATCTCCATGTCCTGCATCGCCGCCCCGGCGCGGTACGCCATCGCGTGACCGTCCGCCGTCGCGATGGGCGGGTTGGTCGATTCGCGGTAGAGCTGCCCCGCCCCGCCGCTGGCGAGGATCGTGCGCTTGGCCCAGATCAGGTTCAGCGCGCCGTTGATGTACGCGAGCGCTCCCAGGCACCGAGGAGAAACCGTCCCCGACCGAGGAGAAACCGTCCCCGTCCCGGTTTTTTCTCCATCGGTGATCAGGTCGATGACGAAGCTGCGCTCCGACACGCGGATGTTGTCGCGGCCGCGGACGGTGTTGATCAGCGTCTGCGCGAGCTCGCGCCCGGTCGCGTCGCCGTAGGCGTGGAGGATGCGCGCGAAGCTGTGCCCGCCCTCGCGCGTGAAAGCGAGGTCGTAGGGGTTGCCCGCCTTCTTGTCGAAGTTGATGCCCCACGAAAGCAGCTCGAGGACGCGCTTCGGGCCCTCCTCGACGGTGATGCGCACCGCCTCGTCGTCGCATAGCCCCGCCCCACCGATCTTCGTGTCGTTAATGTGCGACTCGATGCTATCGGCGGGCTGGAGCACCGCGGCGATGCCGCCCTGCGCGTACCAGGTGTTCGACTGGTCAATCGTGTCCTTCGTGAGCAGCAAGACCTCCGCCGACTCCGACGCCGCGATCGCCGCCCGCAACCCCGCGACGCCCCCGCCGATGATCAGGACATCCGTAAACTGCTGCGCCAGTCGCGAGGCCTTGAACGGGACGAGGTAGCGGCGCTGGGTGAGCGGGTCGAGCATGGGTGGGGGCGATTCTAGCACCGCAGCACCACGCGAGCACACCGGGAACGTCGCGGGAGAAGGCATCCGCGCCCACTCCTCACGCCGGTGTCTGAGCTGAAAGCGAGGACCCGGATCCCTCTCGGCGCGCACGAAGACGGAAATCCGGGTCTTCGCTAAAGCTCAGACACCGGCGCGTGTGTAGGGGTTTCCTGACAACGTCACCTCTCCCGCGGGTCGCGCGGGAGCCACTGGACGGGAATGTCGTTGCCGTCCCCATCGTCTTCCCAGATCGGCGGCATCGGTCCGGTCGGCGGCGGCGCGATGAACGAGGCGAGCGGGTCGCCCTCTTCGTCGCCCGATTTCACAACCTCGACGTAATACCCCAGTGCCTCGCCTGGACGAACTTCGCGCATCGGCCCCGTCCCCACGTCGATGTCGCCCCCATTCATCATGCCCGCCAGCGCGCGGTCGACCTGCGGCTCCATCGTCTTGTGGCAGACGCGCACCGCCTCCTCCGGCGTCAGCTCGTGCTGCCACAAGACGCGGCTGGCCATGATCCACTTCCCCTTGCGCACCGCTTCGACCTCCTTCTTCGCCGCCCAATACATCGCGGGCTCGAGGTCGGGGAACTTGCCGCTCCAGAGGATCTCGCACGCTTTGCCGCGCTGGGAATGGAAGACGCCGAACACGGCAGCCTGGGTAGGCTTCCCCGCAACGTTCTCGGGCCAGGCGTCCATGTTGCCGGTGGCTTCGAAGTGGATCGACATGACGGTGAGTTTACCGTCGTGACGGCGCCGATGTCACGAATCTCGGATCGGGCGAACAGGTCGTCGTTTAGCCGGCGTCGAAGGCTTCGCCGTGCTGCACGCGATGTTCGAGCTGATCTTGCCCGCGGCGCGATAGATCTGATCCGCGATCGCGATCGTCCGTTTGTTTCGAAGCAGAATGTCGCAATCGTCCCAAACGAGATCGGAGATAAACAAGCCGAGTCGGTAAGCTTCGACCAACCAGAGCGTATCCCCACGAATCGGCTCCGGAACCCCCTCCTGCCACTCGCGAAAGGTCATAAGGCCAGTCTACCGTCGGCGGCCCCGCTCTTCATGTTTCACGTCTTCATTCGTCACTCATTCCCTACGCTCCCTCCCGCGTCACGATCTTGTAGTTCTCGCGCTCGCCGACCCCGCGTAACGGGTAGTCCTTGCGCAGCGGGTAGTTGCCATAGCCGTTCCACGTGAGGATGCGGCGGAGGTCGGGGTGGCCGGTGAAGACGATGCCGAACATGTCGTAGACCTCGCGCTCCATCCACTCCGCGCCGGGCCACACCCCGGTGACGCTGTCGACGCGCAGGCCGGGATCGCCCTTCTCGACGATCTCTTCGTCGCGCAGCTTGTTCGTCTCGCTGCCGGGTTCGGTGTCAAGGTCGGGGTCGAGGAAGACCTTCAGCCAGATCCGGTTGTTGTTGGGGATGCTGGTGAGCCCGTAGTTCACGCCAAAGCGATGGCGGGCGCCGGGGTAGTGGAGGTAGTCGACGCCGTTGAGCTCCGCGAGCATGTCGTAGCGGAGCGCAGCGTGGTCGCGCAGGAACGTGCAGACGGCGACGATCCGCTCGCGCGGGACGATGACCGTGACCATGTCGCGGAACTCGCCGGCGAGCAGTTTCGCGTCGGCGAAGGTTTCCTTGAGCGGTCCGAGCGCGGGGTGGTTGATTGTGCGGGGCATCGTGTCCTTGTAGGAGAATCTCGCGTGCTTCGCGGGCCATTCTTGTGACGGACCGGGGCAGCGTCAAGGCACGGCCGGGGCAGGGCAGACGGATCGTATTGTCGATCGATATTCGAATGATTAGGGTGTGCCGTCGCCACGCATGTCAACCGCGAGCAACTCATCTCCTCGCGCGCGCCGCCGGCGCCGGCGCGTGCTCGTCCCCTACGCGGTGCTAGCGGTTTCGCTGCTGGCGACGGCGGGCGTGGCGCTGTACGTCGGCGCGGAAGCGTCCGAGAACGACCGCGCCCACTTCGAGAACCTCGCCGAGCGCATGCAGGGCAGCATCGTGCGGCGCATCGAGGGGTACATCACGCTCCTGCGCGGCACGTCGGGCCTCTTCGCCGCAAGCGAGCACGTGTCGGCCGCGGAGTTCCATGCCTACGTCTGGCGACTGGCGCTGCGGGAGGAGTACCCCGGCGTTCAGGGGGTCGGCGCGTCGCTGCGCATCCCCGGCGAGCACAGGGATGCGACGGTGGCGTCCATCCGCAACCAGCCCGGGATGGAGCAGTTCGACATCACGCCCGCCGACCCACGGCCGGAGTACCACGCGATCTTGTTTCTCGAGCCGCTGGACGAGCGCAACGGGAGGGCCATCGGCTACGACATGTTCACCGAACCGACGCGCCGCGCGGCGATGGAGCGGGCGCGCGACTCGGCCGAGCCCGCATTGTCGGGCAAGGTCACGCTCATACAGGAAGACGGCAACAGCGCGCCGCAGAACGGCTTCCTCATCTACTTGCCCATCTACAGAACAGCGGCCATCCCGACGGGCGTCGACGAGCGACGCGATCAGCTCACGGGCTTCGTCTACAGCCCGTTCCGCACGGGCGACCTGTTCGAAGGCATCTTCCACGGGCGCACCCCCGCCGGCATCGCATTCGAGATCTACGACGGGACGGACGTCACCCCGGACGCGTTGCTCTACAGTTCCGACGATGCGTCGCCGGAGAATGACTCGCACGCGGACGCGCGATTCCGCAAGCGCGAGCCGATGCAGGTTGCCGGCCACCCGTGGACGCTCGTGGTCCATACGACGCCGGCATTCGAGAGCTCGTCGTCGCGCGGGCTGACGCTGGTCGTGATCGCGCTGGGGGCGATCGTCAGCATCGTCCTCTTCGCGCTGAGCTTCGGGCAGTCGACGGCGCAGCTCCGCGCCGAGCGCGCCGCAGACGAGCTGCGCGAGTCGGAGCAGGCGCTGCGCGCGAGCGTCACCGAGCGCAACCGCGGCATCGAAGCGCTGAAAGCCGCGCGCGACGCCGCCAACGCCGCGCGTGCCGAGGCGGAGGACGCGAGCCGGCTGAAGGACGAGTTCCTCGCGACCGTCAGCCACGAGCTGCGCACGCCGCTCAACGCGATGCTCGGGTGGGCGCAGATCCTCCGCAAGGGCAGCCTGGACCCGGAGGAGTTTGCACAGGGCATCGCGACGATCGAGCGGAACGCCAAGGCACAGGCGCAGCTCGTCGAGGACCTGCTCGACGTGTCGCGCATCGTCTCCGGCAAGCTGCGCCTCGATGTGCAGACCGTCGAGCTGATCCCGGTGATCGAGAACGCGATCGAAGCCTCTCGCCCCGCTGCCGACGCCAAGGGCGTGAGCCTTCACCGCGTGCTCGATCCGCACGCCGGGCCGGTGTCGGGCGACCCGGACCGGTTGCAGCAGGTCGTGTGGAACCTGTTGAGCAACGCGGTGAAGTTCACGCCGCGCGGCGGAAGCGTGCAGGTGCGCTGCAATCATCGGACGGCAACGCGGAAGTCGTCGTCAGCGACAGCGGCCGCGGGATCAGCAGGGAGTTTCTGCCCTACGTCTTCGATCGCTTCCGCCAGGCGGACGCGTCGATCACGCGGCAGTTCGGCGGGCTGGGGCTGGGGCTGGGCATCGTCCGCCACCTCGTCGAGCTGCACGGCGGGACCAGATGCACGTGCCCAAGCCGGTCGAGCCGATGGAACTCCGCGCCGCCATCGCCAATCTGGTCGGGCGAAGACCGGTCGGCGCGTGACGAGGTACAGATGCAGGGCCGACGATATCCCTGCGGCGGGGTCTGGCAGCTCATTGGCCGCGTTTTGCGTGGCGGACGACCCGCGGGTCGTCCGAGGGTCGAATCGTGCGGCGGCCTTGCGGCTGTGAGGCGTCTGCAACCCGAGCAGCGGCCAGGAGTTGGCAGCGGTTTTTCCCAAGCCGTCACGGAAAATAAGGAGTTACGGCGAGGTCCGCAGGCTCCATCGCGAAGACGCATCCGCAAAGGCGCGACATGACGTCGGTTCCATCGCGACGGTCGGGGGTCGCTTCGCGCCTTCGCGCGGTCATCGCGCTTCCAAACGTCCTCCGCGGGCATCACTCCGCCGCGTCGAAACCCGTCCACTGTCGATACAGCGGCGCCACGTCTTCCCCCGCGGCGGCGGACATGTACTTCACGATCTCATCCCGCTTCAAGTGCCGGCCCGGAGTGAAGTCGAGCTCCCCCTTCTTGCCCGCGTCGACGCACCGGTGGAAGAACCGGCTGAAGACCTCGGGTCCGTGCCTGGCGACCAGCGCGTAGTGAATCGCGTCGACGTTGTCGAACCGCTTCGCCGGGCTCTTCAGCACGTCGCGCCCGGCGGCGAGCGAGTCCCGATACGTCGGGTCGGTTTCGGGCTTGGGCGTTCGCGCGTAAAGCGCGGGGACCCAGACGAACGTCGTCAGCGTGCGCACGCTCGACTCGTCGAACCACCACGGGAAGTGCGCGACGTAAAACATGTGCGTCATCTCGTGACACCAGTTCCCCTGCTCGGTGTGCATCACGCCCGCGCGGAACCAGACGCCGCCGTTGTTCTGGAACGACGTCGCGCCGGGGTTGGGCCAGCGCGGTTCCTCGACCAGGTTGATCGGCACGGGCGTGGGTGGCGCCCAGCCCATGAACTTCTCGTAGAGCTCGAAGATGCGATCGAACTCCGCGAAGACCTTCTCCGGACGAAGTTTCATCGCGGCCTTCGGTGTCGCGCGGAGGACGAACCGCTCGTTCTCCGACCGCGCGATCGTCGAGCTCCGCAACTGCGGCGGAATCCGCTCGATCGGCCCGGCGTAGATGATCATCGAATCGACGTTCGTCACGACGTGCGCCGCGAGGCCGACGAGCCGCAGCTTGTGCAGCCCTTTCGATAGCTTCGGCAGCGCGACGTCGGCGGGCTCGAAGAGGTCCCACCAGCCCGTGTTCGGCACGGGCACCTCGATCGGCGCGGATGCGTCGTCGACGAACAGGTGCAGGATTCGCTTCACGTCCCGTGCGCCGGAGAACCCTTCGTATTGCGCCGCCGCAAACGAATACCGAACCATCAAGCGCGGCTCGGCGACGTCGCCTTTCAGCATCACCGTCCACGCGACCTCATCGCCGCTCTCGCGACCCCAGAAGGCCGGCGTGGTCTTGCCGTTGGTCGCGAAGAGGTTCGGCGCGGGCTCGTCGCCGGCCTTGCACGTCACCTTGGCCAGCTCGGCCTCGGTGGATTGGAGGATCTGCGCCCGCAGTTGCGTGGTGGCGGCTAGCGACAGGAACACGGAGATCAGGATCGTCTTGGTCATCGCGATGTTCCGACGCCGATGGCGGCGAAAGGTTCTCGCACCGGTCACGATTCTCGAACGTCGCGATCATGGTGTGTCATGCTGAGGTACTCCGAAGCATCTGGCTTCACCGATGGATCGGCCAGATGCTTCGGCGTACCTCAGCATGACAACGTTCGAGAATCGCGCGATCCTACTTTAGAGTGAGCACGCGATGATCGGCTCGGGCTCGCCCGTTTCGTTCCCGTGCAGCCAGCGGCGTCCATCGCGCTCGATCAGCTCCATCGCGCGCTTCGGTCCCCACGATCCCGGCGCGTATTCGTGCGGGGGGTTCTTGCTGTTCGCCCACGCCTGTTCGATCGGGTCGATCACGACCCACGCGGCCTCGGCCTCGTCGCCGCGGATGAACAGCGTTTGGTCGCCGATCGTCGCGTCGAAGATGAGCCGCTCGTACGCCTCGGGCGGTTCGACGTTGAACGTCGTCTTGTAGAAGAAGTCCAGCGCCACCGGCTTGATGTTGAGCTGCCCGCCCGGCACCTTGCCGTTCATCCGCCAACTGATCCCTTCATCCGGCTGCACGCGGATGATCAGATCATTGGGGTAGACGGGCGACTCACACTGCTTCTGGAACAGCGCAAGCGGCGGAGAGCTGAAGCGCACGACGACTTCGCTCAGCTTCTCCTTCAGGAACTTCCCCGTGCGCAGGTAGAACGGCGTGCCGCTCCAGCGCCAGTTGTCGATGAACAGTTTCAGCGCGGCGAACGTCTCCGTCTGCGAAGCGCCCGGCACGTCCTTCTCGGCGCGATAGCCACCGGTCTTCTGTCCGTTGGCCTCGCCCGCGGAATACTGCGCGCGAACGGTCATCTCGTCAGCGGCGCTGGCGCGCACGGGACGGACGGCCTTGAACACCTTCACCTTCTCGTCGCGGATGCTGACCGCGTCGAGCGCGACCGGCGGCTCCATCGCGACCAGCGCCAGGAGCTGGAAGATGTGGTTCTGCACCATGTCGCGGAGCGCGCCGCTCTGGTCGTAGTATCCGCCGCGCGTGCCGACGCCCAGCGATTCGCTCACCGTGATCTGGACGTGGTCGATGTACTTGTGGTTCCAGATCGGCTCGAAGATCGTGTTGGCGAAGCGCATCACCATCAGGTTCTGCACCGTTTCCTTGCCCAGGTAATGGTCGATGCGGAAGACCTGCTCCTCGGTGAAATACTTGTGCAGCAGCTCGTTCAACTGCTTCGCGGATTTCAGATCTCGGCCGAACGGCTTCTCGATGATGACGCGGTGCCAGGTCGCGGGGTCCTGATTCTGCCCCTTCTCGATCAGCTCGCGCTCGCCGAGGCGGGTGATGATGTCGTCGAACGTCTCGGGCGGCGTCGCGAGGTAAAAGAGCCGGTTGCCCCCCTTTTCCCCGCCGATGCCGAACTTCTTATCCAGGCGGCTCAGCGTCGACCCGCAGCGCGCGTGGTCGTCGGGCGACCCGTAGTCCGCCTTCGTGTAGTAGAAGCGCGGCTCCAGGCTCTTCCACAGCGCCTCGTCGATCGGCTTGCTTCGGCTGTACTTCTCGATCGACTCGCGCACGACTTTGCGGAACTGCTCGTCGCTCATCTCCGATCGCGAGTAGCCGACGACGTACGATGACTCGTGCAGGAGCTTCTCCTTGGCCATCTCGTAGATGGCCGGGATCAGCTTGCGCTTCGCGAGGTCGCCGCTGGCGCCGAAGATGACGATGGCACACGGGGTGGCGGTGGGCATGGGAAAAAAATGTAGCCGCAGATGAACGCAGATGCACGCGGATGACGTCCTCGCGCGTCACGCCGCGTCGATCATCGGAAGCTGCTTTGGCGACGCCGACGCCCCCTCCGTCCCGCGCTCGGCTTCCGCGCTCTCGCGCGCATCCGGCAGCAGCCGCTCGACCGTCACCTGCTCGATCTGCCGCAGGCGCGTGATCGTGGTGATGTACTTCGGATCCTTCTCCAGCACCTTCACCTCCGGCATCGGCCCGAGCAGGTGATTGACGCCATCGCCGCTCGCCCACCCTTCCACGCGGGCCCGGCACGTCTGCGAGAACGGGCCGACGTTCCCCTGCGCATCCGCCCACCGCGCCCAGTACACCACCGAAATTGAACGGGACACCGAAATTCAACGAGGCGAAATTAAACGGGACACGCGAAATTAAACGGGACACGAAATTAAACGGCGAAATTAAACGGGACAGCGAAATTAAACGGGACAGGTCCAATTACTTTATTAATTGGACCTGTCCCGTTTCTTCGTCTCGCGCCGCCCCGCGCCCCCGCGCGCTCATTCGCCGATCCGCAGCACGCGGTTGTTCATGCTGTCGGAGATGTACAGCTCCCCCTTGGGGTCCAGGTAGACCCCGTGCGGCTGGTTCATCTCGAGCTTGTCCGCCGGCCCGTCGACACCGGCCGTTCCCTTCTTGCCCGTCCCCGCCAGCGGCGCCAGCTTCCCCTCGGCCGCCAGCCATTTCACGATCCGGTGGTTGTCCGTGTCGGCGACGATCACGTCGTCATTGCGGTCGATGCACAGGTGCTTGGGCCCCTTGATCGTGCCCGGCGGGATCAGCGTGCGGATTCTGCCCGCGAGATCGACGACGCGCAGCGCGTGACCGCCGCGCTCGAGCAGGTAGACGTTGCCCTTCGAATCCATCGTCGCGGCGCGCGGATCGACCAGCGGCGCCTCCGCCGCCACCGCGCCGTCGGTGGGCACGCCCTTCTTCCCGTTCCCGGCGACGAGCGACACGGCGCCGCTGTTCATGTCGATCAACCGCACCCGCCGGTTCTCGAGGTCGGTGACGATCATCTTGTCCTTCGCGGGGTTGAAGCTGATGCAGTAGATGCCGCTGAACTGCGCCTTGGCCGCCGGCCCGCCGTCGCCGGCGTAGCCCTTGGTCGTGCCGGCGAACGTGCGGATCACGCCGCTCGCCCCGTTGATCGCGCCGTCGATCGCGCGCACCTTGTGGTTCAGCGAGTCGGCGATGTACACCACTCCGTCCGCGCC
>JBAUGM010000643.1:0-26088 GCA_049679725.1 Tepidisphaeraceae bacterium | reverse complement strand
AACCAGACGTCATCCCACGCGACGGATGTATGCCGTTGCGCCGCGATAGGATTTGACGAGCTTCTCACCCTTTTCCTTCCCCAGCACGCACGCCGCGGTCGACAGGCTGTCCGCCGTGATCCCGTCGCGCGCGACGATCGTCGCGGCGTAACGGTCCGTCAGTCCCAATCCCGTCCGCGGGTCGACGATGTGTGAGTAGCGCTTGCCATCGATTTCGACGAATTGCTCCGTATCGCCGGACGTCGAGATGCTGCGGTTGGCGAGCTCGATCGTGCGCTTCGCGCCTGGCTCATCTCCGGCGATCTCGATCGCCCAGCCCTTCTTCCCCGGCGGGGGGTCGCTGACGACGATGTCGCCGCCGGCTTCGAAGAGGGCGCTGCGGACGCCGTGGGCGCGGAGGACGCGGATTGCCTCGTCGCCCGCGTAACCCTTGGCGATTCCGCCCAGATCCAGGCGCATGCCGGGTGTGTCGAGGGTGACGGTGCGATCCTTCGCGTCCAGCTTCATGCGCTCCCACCCGACGCGACCGCGCGCGTCCGCCAGCGCCTCGGGCGTCGGCAGCTGTTTCGATTTGCGCGCCGCGCGCCACAGTGCGACGTACGGGCCGACGGTTACGTCGAACGCGCCGTCGCTGCGCCGTGACAGCTCCTGCGAGAACGACAACAGTTCGAACAGTTCCGCGCTGACGGGGAAGGAACCTTGCCCCGCCTTCGCGCAGAGGCGCATGAGCTCACTGTCGGGCCGGTAGTCGCTGGCGATGTCCTCCAGCGCCGCAACGCGCGCGTACGCGGCGCGACAACCGTCTGCGGCGATCTGCTCGCTGGGGGCGTAGACGACGAGCCGGGCCTGCACGCCCATGTGGAGCTGGGCGTACTCGAAGCGCTCGAGCGGGGGTTGCGGGTTCGACTGATGGGTGCAGCCGGTGACGCAAGTCATCGCGATGAGCAGGAGTGTGCAACGTCCGAGCACGGGAGATCCTTCGGAGTACCTCAGGACGACAGAGCGCGCGAATTAATCCTGAACCGTATGAGACGGTCGAACTGTTGTCGGGAGTTTTGGGCTGACGTCAATCCGGGTGGGCTGAATCCATGAAAAAAAAGAAGCCCCGGCCTGAAGGCCGGGGCTTCTGCGGATCTGCGAATGAGTCGAATGCTCGACGCGCGTCGATTACGCCGGGATGAAATCCAGGTCCGTGCGGACCTCGGAGCTGTTGCGGTCCAGGATCAGGTCGCGGGCGCTGGCGCCGTCGTTGTTGAAGAGGAACCAGTCGGTGCCCGCGTTGCCGGTGAGGATGTCGACGGCGTTGTCGTCGAAGACGTCCGTGTCCGGGGTGAGCGGCCCGGCGAGCAGGTTGTTGACGCGGGTGGCGTAGGTGCCCGGGCCGTTCCACGTGGAACTGATCAAGGCCAGGGCGGCGGAGTTGTTGTCGTGGATGGTGGAGCCGGCGACGAGGATGTCGTCGTCGGCATTGCCCACGAGGAGGTCCGATCCCTTCCCGCCGATGAGCAGGTCGCGGCCGCTCCCGCCGACGATCACGTCGGTTCCGGCGTCGCCGATGAGGACGTCGTCGCCGCTGCCGCCGGCGATCAGGTCGTTCCCGTCGCCGCCGTGGATTTCGAGGTTGGCGGTGACGTTGGGGGCGGCGGCGAGGATGTCGGTGCCGTCGCCGCCGTAGATCACGACGGTTCCGCCGGTGTGCGGGGTGACGACGCCGTTGACGTTGACGTTCGTGGTCCCGCCGCTCTGGGTGAGGACGACGGTGTCGGTCCCGCTCGTCCCGCCGACGAAGAGCGTGCCGCCGACGACGTTGGTCGCCGTGACGGTGACGATCAGCGTGTCGATCGTCGTCTGCCCGTCGTCGTCGGTGGCGCGGAGGGCGACGGTGTACGTCCCCGCGGCGACGTACGACGTGGAGGCATTGGCGCCGGTGGCGTCGACGTCGAAGGTGACGCCGTCGTAGTTGAAGTCCCACGCCAGGCCGGTGATTGCATCGGACGTGCTCGCGCCGCTGCCGCTGAACGAAACGGTCTGAGTGCGGACGGCCGACTGGTCGCCACCGGCGCTGGCGGTTGGGGCGACGTCGGTGACGGTCACGATGATGCTGTCCGTGTCGACCAGGGTGCCGGAGTCGGTTACCTGCAGGCCGACGGTGTACGCGCCGGGCAGGTCACGGGTGAAGTTGACGGTCTGCGTGAACGCGTCGTCGTACTGCCCGTCGTTGTCGAGGTCCCAGGCGTAGCTGAGGGCGTTGCCGTCCTCGGCGTCGCTCGAGCCGGAGCCGTCGAGGATGACGTTGTTGTTCTCCGCAATCGACTGGTTGCCGCCGGCGTTGGCGGTGGGGGCGGTGTTGGGCCCGCCGACGCCATCTTCGAAGAGGTACAGCGCGCCGTTGAAGCCGTTGGCGGCGAAGTCGGCGATGACGAACCCGCTGGTCGCGGCGCCGAGGCGTGTGCCGAAGCCGAACGTCAGCCCTTCGGGGCTGACGAGTTCGTCAAGCGCGTTGGCGGTCGTCTGGGCGCCGGTGGCCGTGTAATCGAAGACGTAGGCGCGATCGGTGGCCTGCGCCGAGACGAGCACCTCATTCCCGCGGACGGCAAGCCGGCCGGCGAAGAACGTGCCCGGGTCGCCCTGGATGGTGAGGATCGGGTTGGGGTTGTTACTCGGGTTGAGCGTGTACGATTCGAAGACGTAGACGGCCTCCTGGCCGTTGACGTCGCCGACGATGACTTGGCCATTTGCGCCGTAAGAGAGGGCGAGGGAGAAGGGGGCGTTGGCGGAGGGGAGAGTGATCGTGCGGAGTGGGGTGGTTCCGCCGTTGGCGTCGAACTCCAGCACGACCGTGCCGGCGTTGGTGATGCTGCTGAGCAGCACGTGCGTGCCGTTGGCGGCCATCGCGTTGCCGATCTGGTCCGTCGATGTCGCGCTCGATTCGAACGTGGCCTCGGGCGTGCTGTCGACGTTGAACATCTCGACGGCGCCGTCCTCGTCGAGGCCCGCGAGCTTGGCGAAGGGCTCGGCGATGAGGAGGCTGTCGGAGTCGAAGGCGGTAAGGGTGCGCCCCCAGCCGCCGTTGACGCCGTCGTGGGTGATGGGGCGGCCGATCGTCGCCGTGTGCGCGTAGGAGCCGTTGCTCTCCTGGTAGATGTAGACCGCCGGCTCGTCGCCGCCGGCCTCGTCGGGGGCGCTGATGGCGATGTGGTCGTCGCCGACGAAGGCGACGGCGAAGCCGAAGGCGTCATTGGTGTCGGGGGTGGCGGCGGGGTTGGCGAACGTCTGGAGGACGTTGTTGATGCCGTCGGGGTTCTGGATCGAGGTGTCGATCAGCAACACCTGTCCGAGCCCGCCGGCGCCGCCGGGTTGGCCGACGAGGGCGAGGTCGCCCTTGGTGGCCAGGATGATGTCGCCCATCGCCGGATCGGTCAGCGACGGAGCGTCAACCGTGTTGGAGAGCGAGTAGGCGAACAGCCGGCGCGTCTCGAGCGACTCGACGGCCAGCGCAGCGGCGACGCGAATCGCGCGCGAACGATAATCGAACTTCGTGAGAGGGCACGAATGCACGAGAGGCTCCTTCTGACGGCGCGTGGTCCGCGCTGGCGCGCGTAACGCGGCACGTCGGGTTTAGACTTGGAATTGCCCAGAGCTGCGGAATGTTTTCGCCCGGCCGTAGCCTTGCAGGCAGCATGCCCTACGATTCGAGCGGCATTTTATCCCAGCCCCCGCGCCATCACCCATTCATGATGGCGCGGCAATCTTGACACGACTTCAGGCGATTGCAAGCAGATTTCATCGGTATCGACAAGCTGGGGCGAAGCCCATCAGACGTAATCTCTTACCCATTGTGATGAATCTCACGCACTGCGTTTTTCGCGCTCGGGTTTTTCGCACCGGGGTTCCACGATACGTGCTCCTGCGATAAGGTCCGCACCCTCAACACACACGATGTCCGACGAACCCCTCGAATACGCCTCACCCACGAACCCCCCGCCCGAACCGGAGGCCGCGCCGGCGCCAAAGGGCGCGATGCTCATCATCTTCATGATCGTCTTCGCGGACCTCATGGGGTTCGGCGTGATCATCCCGCTGTTGCCGTTCTACGCCCGGCAATACGCGGCCAGCGACTTCCAGGTCGGGCTGCTCTTCTCCGTCTACTCGTTCTGCCAGTTGGTCGCCTCGCCCGTGCTGGGACTCATGAGCGACCGGTTCGGTCGCCGGCCGGTGCTGATCCTGTCGCAGATCGGGAGCGTGATCGGATTCCTGCTGCTGGCGTTCGCGACGCACGCGACGTGGGTGGGGCCGGCGCTGGGGCTGGTCCTCGTCTACGTCTCGCGCGTGATCGACGGGATCTCCGGCGGGAACATCTCCACGGCGCAGGCGTACGTCAGCGACGTCACCACCAAGGAGAACCGCGCCAAGGGAATGGGGCTGCTCGGTGCGGCGTTCGGGCTTGGGTTCTCTCTCGGCCCGGCGATCGGCGGGCTGCTCGGGCACTACGACCCGAGCTGGCCGGCGCTGGCGGCGGCGCTCTTTTGCTCCATCGCGGCGCTGCTCACGTATTTGAAACTCCCCGAGTCGCGCAACCACAAGCCGTCCGAAGCGGAAGTGTGGCTCCACCCCAGCAAGTTCCTTCCGATCCTCCGCAACGGCCCGCTCGTGCAGATGCTGCTGATCTTCTTCATCAGCATGATGGCGTTCGTCATGATGGAGACGGTCTTCGCGATCTTCCTGAACGACACGTTCGGCTACGAGGTGCGGCAAGTCGGGCTGTTTTTCGCGCTGGCGGGCGTCGTCATCATCGTCGTGCAGGGCGGGTTGATCGGCCGGCTGACCAAACGCTTCGGCGAGTGGCCGCTGGTCATCACCGGGCCCTTGCTGGTGACGGCGGCGATGCTCACGCTCGCCCAGGCGGGCTGGCGCCCGGCGGTGGCGCTGCTCGTCTTCGGCGTGATCATGAACGCCACGGGGCGCAGCCTGCAAACGCCCGCCCTGTCCTCCCTCATCAGCCGTCACAGCGATCCGAATCAGCAGGGCGCGGTCTTCGGTTTGTTCCACATGCTCGGCAGCCTGGCGCGCGTGATCGGCCCGATCATCGCCGCGGGCGTCTACACGGGGCACCACGTCGCGCCGTTCCTCGTCGCCGGCGCCGTCACCCTCGCGGCGGCGGGGTGGACGATCCTGTTGCGGCGCAACCTCGCATCCGATCGCGTCGTCCAGGCAACATCCGCGCCCGTCGAAATCAGTTAGCGGCGCGTGCGTAGCACCGCGGGTTCTCCGTTTCCCCGCGCGAAGTCAACCCGCGGTGCTGCGCACGCGCCGCTAAATGTGGAATCAGGAGGACGATGACTGCGCCGTCTCCGACGTCTGATGAGTGGTCGCGGAGGGAAGCATGGGTTGATGGTCCGCGCGCGACGGCAGCATCTTCTCGTCGTTGAGGATCTCCGCGACGTATTCCTTGATGCGGTTGTCGTTCAGCAACTGGCTCATCAGCACGCGGCGATAACCCGTCGCGCGCATCTGTTCCTTCAGCGAATCCGTGCGCTCCTGCTTCAGCTTCTCGTTCTGCGAGTAGAGCGCTTCCTCCAGCGCCTCGTTCTCCAGCAGCAGGGCGTACATCGCGTCCGCCTTCTTCCCGCCGGAGCTGAACAGGCCCCCGAGCCCCGCGGCTTTCTTGCGGTACTCCTCGACCTTGATCGCCATCTGCGCGGCCTGCGCCTGGAGCTTCTCGTTTTCGCCTTTGACTGCGGCGAGTTCCTGCTCGTAGAGCTGCTTGAACCCCTTCTGCGCGGTGAACAGCTCCTGCTCCTTGCGCGCGATCTCCGAGTTGGCGGCGTAGCGCCCGAACGTGCGGCCGATGCGGAAGGCGAGGAACACCAGCGCGAGCGCGCCGACGCCCCAGAGCACGAGTTCGACGGGGGTATCGAAGTACTGCATCATGCGTTTATGGTAGCGGCGTCGGCTCGGCCTGACCACGCACGCCGTGCCCGTCCCGCGGCTTCGCGGGCTTCGGCCCGTGCATCAGGGATGCCGCCACGCCGCCGCCGAGGATCAGGAAGATCAGGCCGAGCAGGTAGAAGTTGAAGTTCGCGCCGAAGACGTCTTTCAGCCACGCCGCCGTCAGCATCTTGACGCCGACGACCGCCAGCACGATCGCCAGCGACACCTTGAGGTAGCGGAACTTGTCGATCATCCCCGCCAGTGCGAAGTAGAGGCTGCGCAGGCCGAGGATGGCGAAGACGTTGCTGGTGTAGACGAGGAAGGGCTCGCCGGTGATGGCGAAGATGGCGGGGATCGAGTCGACGGCGAAGATCAGGTCGGTCGTCTCCACGAGGATCAACGCCAGCGCCAGCGGCGTGAGCATGAGCGCGCCCGCTTTCGCTGCATCGACCGCGGCATCTTTGACGGGCTGCGCGTCGGGCGTGGCTGCTTCGTGCGAACCCGTGGACCCGGCGCGCACGGCGAAGTGCTTCCCGTGATACTGCTCGGTCACCGGAAAGAGCCGGCGTGTCAGCTTCAGGATAGGGTTGCGGGACGGGTCGCCGTGCTCCGTGTCCATGAAGAGCATTTTGATGCCGGTGAAGATGAGGAATGCGCCGAAGACCCAGATGATCCAGTGGTAGCGGTGGATGAGCGCCGCCCCGAGCCAGATCATCGCGCCGCGCATCACCAGCGCGCCGAGGATGCCCCAGAACAGCACGCGGTGCTGGTAGATCGCCGGCACGGCGAAGTAGGCGAAGATCAGCGCGATGACGAAGATGTTGTCGACGCTGAGCGATTTCTCGATGACGTAGCCGGTCAGGTACTTGATCGTCGCGGACTTGCCTTCGAGCGGGACGCCGTCGACTGGATCGACCTTCACCTGCCCCGCGCCGGTGAGGCCGATGCCGAGCCAGTGGTTCTCGTACGCGAAGTAGACGAAGACGGAGAACAGCAGCCCCAGCGAAATCCACAGCGCGCTCCACTTGAGCGCTTCGCGGACGGTGATGACGTGTGCTTTGCGGTTGAGGACGCCCAGGTCCAGGGCGAGAAAGGCGAGAACGAGTCCGATAAAGCCGGCCCAGATCCAAAACATGTGCGTGTGCTCCCAAAAGCCAATGGGCAGGCAAACGCGCAGGCCGGATTTGGCATGGGCGAGCCCACCACGGGTCAGATCCGCGGTGGTCTTGCCCTTCGCACGCGCGATCGGTTGCGCGTGCGACGGATCGGCCGGGAGCGGTTTCGCGCTCCGTGTTGACGACCGACCGGACCCGCCGGGTTGGGCGGGGGGCTACTCCCCAGTCACGATTCGGTTGAGTGTACGCGCGGACGTGGGCTTGCGACAAGTAGAATGCGGAGCCGCGTTCTCACTTGAGCGCTTGCTCCTTCCGCAGAAGCCCAGGTCTTTTAAGGCCTGGGCTGCTCGGGTCGTGGGATGAACTTGACCGGGGGCTTGATTCATCCAACAATGCATCCGGATGGAGCGATGGATCGCCCGTTCGCATTTACCGAGAGAAATCGTCATGCGACTCCCCTTTCTTGAACTCGCCCGCCGCCGCGTCGTCGTTTTGGACGGGGCGATGGGGTCCAACCTCCAGACCCGTCCGCTCGATCTGCATCGCGACTGGATGGGACACGAAAACATTTCCGAGGTGCTGAACTTCTCGCGCCCGGACGTGATCCAGGAGATCCACGAGGCGTTCCTCGACGTCGGCTGCGACGCGGTCGAGACGAACACGTTCGGCGCGAACAAGATCGTGATGGCGGAAGCGGACATGCTCGATCGCGTGTTCGAGAACAACGTCGCCGCGGCGCAGATCGCGCGCCGCGCCTGCGACCGGTTCGAGACGCCGGAGAAACCGAAATACGTCGTCGGCTCGATCGGCCCGGGCACGAAGCTGATCACGCTCGGACAGACGACGTGGGAGACAATGTTCGACAGCTACCGCGAGCAGGTGCGCGGGCTGCTCGCCGGCGGGGTCGACGTGCTGCTGATCGAGACGCAGCAGGACATGCTCGCCGTGAAGTGCTGCATCGCCGCCGCCAACAGCGCGATGGCCGAGGCGGGACGGACGGTGCCGATCATGGTGCAGGCGTCGTTCGACACGAACAACGGGCAGCAGATGCTGACCGGGTCCGACCCGAGCGCGCTCGTCGCCACGTTCCTGCCGTACGACGAGGTGCAGGTGCTCGGGCTCAACTGCGCGCTGGGCCCGTACGAACTGGCGGAGAGCACACGCTACATCGCGGAGAACTGGCCGCGGCTGGTCAGCGCGCTGCCGAACGCCGGGTTGCCGATCATGGTGGACGGGAAGAGCCACTTCCCGATGGGCCCCGCGGATTTCACGAAGGGGATGCTCCGGTTCGTCGACGAGTTCGGCGTGAACGTCGTTGGCGGGTGCTGCGGGACGATGCCGGAGCACCTGAAGATGCTGGTGGAGGCGCTGGACCTCGCGCCGTCCCGTCCTTCCGTAGGGGCGAACCTTGTGTTCGCCCAGCGCGAGGCCACCGGTGACGCAGCGCGAACACAAGGTTCGCCCCTACAGGGCCGCGCGCCGAAGCCGCGCGACGTCCAGTCGAAGCCGCAGATCTCCAGCCTCGTCAGCGCCGAAGACATCCGCCAGGACCTCTCGTACCTCATCGTCGCCGAGCGCACGAACACCAACGGCTCGCGGCAGTTCAAGCGATTGCTCCAGGAGGAGAACTGGGACGGCCTCGTCTCGATGGCGCGGGATGAAGTCCGCGACGGCAGCCACATGCTCGACGTCTGCGTCGACTTCGTCGGCCGGGACGGCGTGCGCGACATGCACGAGGTCGTCAAGCGCTACGTCAACGCGATCAACGCCCCGCTCATGCTCGACAGCACGAACCCGGCCGTCATGGAAGCGGGCCTCAAGCTCGCGCCGGGTCGGTGCATCCTCAACTCGATGAACCTCGAAGAGGGCGAGGAGAAGCTCGGGCACATCTGCGCGCTGGCGAAGAAGTACGGCGCCGCCGTTGTCGCGGGCACGATCGATGAGGACAAGCTCAACGCCATGGCCCGCACCGCCGAGCGGAAGATCTCGATCGCCACGCGCATCCGTGATCTGGCGGTTGATCGGTTCGGCCTGCGCGATGAGGACCTGCTCTTCGACCCGCTCGTCCTGCCGATCAGCACGGGCATCGAAGAGGATCGTCGCAACGCGCTGGAGACGATCGAAGGCACGCGGCGCATCTCGACCGAGCTGCCCAAGTGCCACACCGTCCTCGGCCTCTCGAACGTCAGCTTCGGCCTGAAGCCCGCCGCGCGCGTGGTGCTCAACAGCGCCTTCCTCCACGAGCTGCGCGAGGCGGGGCTGACGGGCGCGATCGTCCACGCGAGCAAGATCCTCCCGCAGAACCGCATCCCCGACGAGCAGTGGAACGCCGCCCTCGACCTCATCTACGACCGCCGCCGCGAAGGCTTCGATCCGCTGACGCACTTCATCGGCCTGTTCCCCGACGACAAAACCGGGACGGGGACGGTTTCTGTCAAAGCCAGTGCCTATGCGGACTTGCCGATCGAAGAAAGATTGAAGCGGCACATCATCGACGGCGAGAAGCGCAATCTGCTCGAGCACCTCGACGAGGCGCTGAAGTCCTACCCCGCCCTCGAGATCATCAACACGCTGCTGCTCGATGGCATGAAGACGGTAGGCGAATTGTTCGGCTCCGGGCAGATGCAACTGCCCTTCGTCCTGCAAAGCGCCGAGACGATGAAGGCCGCCGTGGCGCATCTCGAGCCGCACATGGAGAAAATCGAGGGTCAGAGCAAAGGCAAGATCGTGCTGGCGACGGTGCGCGGCGACGTCCACGACATCGGCAAGAACCTCGTCGACATCATCCTCACGAACAACGGCTACACCGTCTACAACCTCGGCATCAAACAGCCGATCACCGACATCCTCTGCGCCTGCGCGCAGCACAAGGCCCAGGCGATCGGCATGTCCGGGCTGCTCGTCAAGTCCGTCGCGGTGATGAAGGAGAACCTCGAGGAGTTGAATGCGAAGGGTGTGGCGGTGCCGGTGCTGCTCGGCGGCGCGGCGCTCACGCGCGATTACGCGGAAGACGACCTCGCGACGCTGTACAAGGGCCCGCTGCTGTACTGCCGCGACGCGTTCGAGGGTTTGCACATGATGGACGCGATAGCCGGCGGGAAGACCACCGCGGTCGTCACCGAGCAGCGCGAGCGCTCGCAGAAGCGCAAGCGGCTGCGCGAGACGGCGGTGAAGCCGAAGAGCCTCGACGCCGCGGGCGAGCACAAGGTCGCGCAGGACAACCCCGTCCCGCTGCCGCCGTTCTGGGGGCGCCGCGTGGTGGCGGACCTCTCGCCGAAGCACCTGTTCCCGTACATCAACGAGAACGCGCTGTTCCGCGGGCAGTGGGGGTTCAAGCAGGGCAAGCTGTCGGCGGAGGAGTTCGATCGCCTAACCGAGGAGAAGGCCCGGCCCGTGTTCGAGGCGCTGAAGAAGCGCGCGCTGGACGAAGGGTTCCTTACCCCGAAGGTCGTCTACGGCTACTTCCCCGTTCAATCGGACGGGGACGATCTGGTCGTCTATCACACGGAGCAGTTCGAGCCCCTCGCCGCCGAGGGCGAGCACACGATCCGCCCGAACGGCCCGCCGCGCGAACGGCTGCGCTTCAAGTTCCCGCGACAGGAAGGGCGACGCCGACTCTGCATCTCCGACTTCTTCCGCTCAAAATCGTCGAACCAGTTCGACGTGCTCGGCGTGCAGCTCGTCACGGTTGGTGATCGCGCAACGGAGATCGCCGAGGCGCTCCGTAAGGAGGACAAGTACCAGGATTACCTCTACCTCCACGGCTTCGGCGTCGAGTCGGCTGAGGCGCTGGCGGAGTTGTGGCACAAGCGAATGCGGCAGGAACTTGGTTTCACATCGGAAGATGCCCCGAACGTCCGCGAGGTCTTCCAGCAAGGCTACCGCGGCAGCCGCTACAGCTTCGGCTATCCCGCGTGCCCGAACCTGGAGGATCGGGCGCTGATCTCCGAGCTGCTCAAGCCTGAGGAGATCAGCGTCACGCTCAGCGAGAACTTCATGCTGGTGCCGGAGCAGTCGACGGACGCGATCGTCGCACACCACCCGCAGGCGAAATATTTCGACGTGTAAACCGATAGCGGCCAGAGAGGATCAGAACGATGCTGACGTTCCGCGCCATCGGCGACTGGTCCGAAGCCGAGGTGTCCGCCCGATGGGCGACCGACACGCGGCGGCGCATCCCGGAGGTCGAAAGTCAAATCGAACGCGCCTGGACGTCAGCGAGTGCGCGTCTGGGATCGGGACTGTTCGACGGCCCCATGTGCCGGCTTGAGCAGTTGGACGCAACGACCTGCTCGCTGCGGCTGTGGGTTTCGCCCACGAGTTACAAGCCGTTCCTTGGCACCAATCTGATGAACCCCGATGTCCCGCCCGCCGCGATGGCGAACCCCGTTGGCCTCAGCGCGGCGCTAGTGACGAGCGACGGGTGGCTGATGCTCGGGCGGCGCAACGCGAGCGTCGCGTATTACCCGAATCGAGTGCATCCCTTCGCCGGCTCGCTCGAGCCCCGCGAGGCGCCGAACGTGTTCGACGGCATCCGCCGCGAGTTGGCGGAGGAGCTTCGCTTCACGCCCGGCGACGTTTCGGAGTTGCGCTGCCTTGGGCTGATCGAGGATGCGAGATTGCGTCAGCCGGAGATCGTGTTCTCGGTCCGATCGA
The DNA here is from genome assembly GCA_049679725.1 of Tepidisphaeraceae bacterium. Classification (GTDB taxonomy): domain Bacteria; phylum Planctomycetota; class Phycisphaerae; order Tepidisphaerales; family Tepidisphaeraceae; genus DASYWJ01. The sequence goes on along the minus strand of JBAUGM010000643.1, from coordinate 14,386 downwards.
TGCGCACGCGGGCGCACGTCGAGGCGATGTTGGACACCGGGGAGCATCATGCGTCGGTTGCGGTGGAGGGGACGCCGTGCGGCGTCGAAGCGTTCATGCGGGACTCGTTGCTGACCCCGGTGGCGGTCGGGACGCTCGCGCTGTGGGGCCGTATCGCGTTCGGCGACGCGTGGTTCGTGGCACGGCGTGGCGAGTTCGAGACGTCGTAACTTTCACATTTCGGCCGTTCCCCTTACCCTGCCGCCGGAATGTCACTCGCACAGGATTTACAGTTCGCCGCGGAGCTGGCGCGCGGGGCGGGCGCGATTGCGCTGTCGCATTACGGGAAGGTCGAGCGGCTCACGAAGACCCACGTCGCGACGAGCCAGGAGGCCGTCACCGACGCCGATCGCGCCACGCAGCGGCACATCGTCGCGGGGTTGCGCCGCCGATTTCCCGACGACGGAATCATCGGCGAGGAGAACGACACGGGCGATGCGATCACCTTCGAGTGCGAGCACCCGATGGGCCGCAACTGGGTGATCGACCCGATCGACGGGACGAACAACTTCATCGCCGGGCTGGGGAACTTCGCCGTTTGCATCGGGCTGCTCGATGCGGGGATGCCGATCCTCGGCGTCGTCTATGACGTGACGCGCGACCAGATGTACGCCGCCGCCAAAGGCGAGGGGGCGTGGCTTGGCACGAAGCGACTGGCGGCGCTGCAGACGCCGTTGGGCGACAGCTCGATGCTGATGCTGACGAGCAACCTGATCGACAAGCACGGCCGATGCCCGCAGTGGGCGTGCCGGTGGCTGGGTCAGACGATGTGGAAGACGCGCATCCTGGGTTCGGCGGCGCTGGAGGCGGTGTACGTGGCCGCGGGGGTGGCGCACGGCGCCGTGACGGTCAACGGCAAGCTGTGGGACGCCACAGCCCCGTCCGCGATCCTTCTGGAGGCGGGCGCGACGCTGAGCGACCTCGCGGGGAAACCGATTTTCCCGTTCAACCTGACGAACTACGTCGGCGCGAAGGTTCCGTTCCTCGCCGCGGGGCCGGCGGCGCATCCTGTGCTCCTTCAGCAGATTCGTGCGCATCCGTAGCGCGGGCGCGAAGAAGGCAAGCGACGCTCCGGCTCCGTCCCCTTCGCGAAGGGGCGTCCCGCGCCAAAAGCTCTCCGTGTCGGAACGTGGTGTCCAAGCCATCGGAACTTTTTCCAGTTGCCCCGTTGCCGATTTTCCCGGACGCTGGTTAACTTCTCACACGACCTGCCACAGGGGCTCGGTCAGCGGCACGGGAGATTGATCATAAGTTGTTGGCAGATGGCCGATAAGCGATGGGGTTGTTGGGGTCCTTCGTTTCGGAGCAGACGCCCGATCCGCGCCGCCGTTGAGGCGAGGGCGGGCGGGGCAACGTGCTAGATGGCTGCGCGCATCCTACAAGTTGACCTGAACACCCCGCTGGCGCCGATTCCGACGGGAGACCGGTACGGGGCGCTGTGGATCCTCGTCCGCGTCGGGCGCCGCCCCATCGGGTGGGTCCGCGTCCGCCGCGCCGTCGTCGGCGCCGTGCTCATGCCCGACCGGCTCCAGGAACTGATCGCCGAGCAGATCGGCATGCACGTGCTCGACGCGTTCCGCAACCGGATGGACGAGTTGCCCGCGCCGGCGGACGCCAGGCTTGCGTCGATGTCGGTCGTCGTCTGCACGCGCGAGCACCCCGACGTCCTCGAGCGCCAGCTCGAGAGCCTCGCGCGTCTGGACTATCCCGATTACGAGGTCATCGTCGTCGACAACGCCCCGCGCACCGACGGCACGCGAAAGGTTTGCGAGAAGTTCCCTCAGTTCCGCTACGTCGTGGAGCCGCGCAAGGGGCTGGATTACGCCCGCAACACCGGCTGGCGAACCGCGCGCAACGAGGTGGTCGCCTACACCGATGACGACGCCTGCGTCGATCCCGGCTGGCTCCGCGGGCTCGGCTACAACTTCCTCGATCCGCAGGTGAAGTGCGTCACGGGCACGACCTACCCGCTCGAGCTGGAAACCCCCGCGCAGGAATACTTCGAGCGCTACGGCGGCATGCAGCGCGGCTTCAACCGCAAGGTCTACCGCCCCGGGACGTGGAACGCGTTCTACCCGCTCGGCTCCGGGCGGTTCGGCGCGGGCGTGAACATGTCCATCCGCCGCGATACGCTCGAGGCGATGGGCGGGTTCGACGACGCGCTCGATGTCGGCAGCCTCGCCCGCGGGTGCGGCGACCTCGACATCTTCGCCCGCGTCATCCGCGACGGCGGGCTGCTCGTCTACGACCCGTGCGCGATCGTCTTCCACCAGCACCGCAAGACGATGGCCCAGCTGCGCAAGCAGATGTTCGACTACGGGTTCGGCTTCTGCGCGTACGTCGGGAAGTACGCTTACGACCTGGAGCTGGGCAACCATAGCATGAAGATGCTCCGCCGCTGGTCTGCGGCGTGGGGCAAGACGCGGCTGCGCAGCAACCTGAAGCTGGCGCTGAAGCTGCGGCCGCACTTTCCGATTCATTTGATCCTCGCGGAAATCTGGGGCGGCATGATGGGACTGGGCGCGTACAAGCGCTCGGTGGAGCGCGTGCAGAGCGACGCGATCCGGGAGTATCGCAACCAACAGAAGGCGGCAGCGGCGATGGCGAAAGCGGCGGCGAAGGCGGCATGAAGATCCAGCTCGAACAGATCGACCTCCTGCACCCGTGGCCGCAGATCGCGCTGCGCCCGGGTTACCACGCCGTGCGCATCCTCGCGTACGTCGGCACGGCGCCGCTGGGCGAAGTGGTCTGCCGGCCGGCGCGGCGCGGCGTGATCACGCACCGCAACCTGCGCAAGCGCCTCGCGCGCAAGCACGCGGTCCCGCTGCTGCGGCTCCTCGTCCGCGAGGGGCTTGCCGCCGGGCCAGAGGCGCTGCGATCGTTTCCGCCGGAGATGAAGTCCGACTTCATGATCTCCTGGGCGAAGCTCAAGCGCACCACCACGTACGTCGAGCGCGAGATCCTGCACGCGGACGGCCTGCCCGCGCCGTACCGCGACTGGGTCATCACGTCGCAGGCGCAGCTCAACCACCCGCTCCCGCCGGTCACCGTCGTCGTCTGCACGCGCGACCGCGTCGACGTGCTGGCCGGCTGCATCGAGTCGCTCAAGCAGCTCGATTACCCTTCGTTCGAGATCCTGATCGTCGACAACAGCCGCGATCCGCTGCCCACGCGGCAGGTCGTCGAGGATTCCGGCGTGACGTACATGCGCGTCGCGGGCAAGGGGCTCAGTCGCGCCCGCAACGCGGCGCTCTCGGCGGTCACCACGCGCTGGATCGCCTTCACCGACGACGACTGCCGCCCCGAGCGCAACTGGCTCCGCGAACTCGTCCGCCCACTGCAGGACACGAACTGCACCTGCGTCACCGGCCTCGTCCTCCCCGCCACCCTCGACAACGCCGCCGAGATCACCTTCGAGATCTACGGCGGGCTGGGGCGCGGCTACCAGGCCAAGGCGTTCGACGGGTTCGCGCTGCGGAAGGAGCGGTTCCATCCCTACGCGACCTGGCGCATCGGCGCCGGCGCGAACATGCTGATCGACGGCCCGCGGACGCTGGAGCTGGGCGGGTATGACCTGGACCTGGGCGCCGGCGCGGCCGCCCCGTGCAGCGAGGACACGGACGTCTGGTACAAGATGCTCCAGCGGTGGAACACGATCCACTACACACCGCGCGCGATCGTCAACCACCATCACCGCTCGACGCCGCAATCGCTGCGCCACCAGATCTACGCGTACGCGAAAGGCCACGCGGCGTATCATTGGCGATGCTTCTGGGTCTACCGCGATTACCGCTCGATGCTGCACCTGCTGTTCTTCCTGCCCCGCTGGTTCCGCAAAAACCTGAAGATGGGGATGAACGGCCGGACGCGCTACCCGTTCACGCTCGTGTTCCTCGAGATCCGCGGCACGTTGGCCGGGCCGGGGGTGTACACGATGGCCAAAGGTCGCCGCCTCGTCGGTTCGATGATGAACTGGTTGAGGCACGGCGGCCGCCGCCTGACAGGTCCCGTGCCGGCCGACCCCGTGGTTTCCCGCTCCTCCCGTGCATCCTATGACGCCAGCGATCGCAACAAGTCTGTCCGAGTTGCCTGAGTACCGCCAGGTGCTGGCGAACCTCATCGCCCGCGACCTGAAGGTGAAGTACCAGAGCAAGTCGCTGGGGTTCGCGTGGTCGCTGCTTGCGCCTGCGTGCATGCTGGGGATCCTCTACGTGATCTTCAACAACGCCTTCCGCGTCGCCACGCCCGACTACTGGGTCTTCCTTGTCGCCGGCATCATCCCGTTCCAGTTCATGTCGGAGTCGATCTCGGCGGGAGCGCAATCGATCCGCGGCAGCGCGGGGCTGATCCGCAAGGTGTACGTGCCGATGGAGATCCTCGTCGTCGCGGGGATCACGGTGAAGGCCATCGAGTTCGTCCTCCAGATGCTGCTGGTCGTCGCGCTGCTCGCCGCCCTGCATCACGCCAGCGACGACGGGCACTTCCACGAACTGCCCGCGAGCCTCACGCCCTACGTCCACGGGCCGGTGCACTTCGCGCCGCTGAAGACGCTGATCGTCATCCCCGGCGCCATCATCCTGTCGTACATGTTCGTGCTCGGCGTGGCGTTGCCGCTGGCGGCCTGGTGCGTCATCTACAAGGATCTCGATCACGTCATCACGATCGTGATGCGCGTGCTCTTCTACGCCACGCCGATCTTCTGGGGCATCTTCCAGTTCGACGGCTGGTGGACGCGATGGGCGGCGCTGAACCCGCTGGCCAACTTCATCGCCCTGTACCGCGGCCCGCTGTACTGGGGCACCTGGCCGTTCAACGAGGCGACGGGCGGCGGACCCTTGACGGCATGGGGCATCGCGACGCTCTTCTCGGTCGTGGCGCTGGTCGTCGGGTACGCGCTGTTCAACCGCAGCAAGCGGATCCTCGCGGAGGTCGTGTGACGTTGGCCACCGCACCGATCATCAAGCCTTCCACCGTCACCCCCGCGTCGCGCGGGGAGCCGGCCATCGTTTGCCGGGACGTGTGGAAGCAGTACTACTTCTACGCCCACCGCCCGCGCCGGTTGAAGGAAGCGGTCATCCAGTTCGTCACCCGCCGCACCCCGCCCGCCAAGGATGCGCCGGTCTGGGCGCTGCAGAACTTCAACATGACCGTCGGCCGCGGCGAAACCGTCGGCGTCGTCGGGCACAACGGCGCGGGCAAGAGCACGCTGCTCAAACTCCTCTCGCGCATCCTCGTCCCGACGAAGGGCTCCGTGCAGATCCACGGCCGGCTCAGCGCGATCATCGAGCTGGGCGCCGGTTTTCACGAAGACCTCACCGCCCGCGAGAACGTCTTCCTCGCCGCCAGCTTCCTCGGCCTCACGCGCAAAACCACGCAGGGCCTCTACGACAAGATCGTCGACTTCGCCGAGCTTGCGGACCACATGGAGACGCCGGTGAAGTACTTCTCCAGCGGCATGCACGCGCGGCTTGGGTTTGCAATCGCGGTGAGCGTCGACCCGGACATCCTGCTGATCGACGAAGTCCTCGCCGTGGGCGACGCGCGCTTCCAGCCGAAGTGCATCGACGCGATCAAGAAGTTCCAGCACGACGGCAAGGCCATCCTCTTCGTCAGCCACGCGATGGACGCGGTCAAGTCGCTCTGCCAGCGCACGATCTGGCTGAAGCACGGCCAGATCATGTCCGAGGGCGACAGCATCGCGACGGTCACGGAGTACCTGGAGCACTATTGGCCCGGGTCGCAGGTAAACGAGCGTCAACGGACCGGCGCCGGGATCCCCGGGGCTGCTCCGGTCGCACAGCTCCCTGCGCCACGCCCCGGGGCGTAGCGCGGCGCAGTCCCGGGGATTCCCCTCTTGCCCCTCGCGCCGTCCGTCGCATCCCGTTCTCATCGCGGATTGGGTTCGTTCCACACATTCGCGTTTGCGATGAACCCCGGATTGTCGTAACTCCTTTTGCGCGTTTGCAACGATATTCGCGCACGGTCCCCGACGCCGCGCCGCGTCTACCCCGCCTCTTTCGCCTCGCGCTGGGCGAGGAACTCCTTCGACGACTGCATGTTCCGCGCCAGCAGTCGCAGCGGCATGATCCCCGCGAGCAGGTTCAGGAACCACAGCGGCAAGACCACCGCCGTCGCCCGGCCGGTCAGCGGGAGCCCGCGCCAGGGCATCACCTCGGCCTGGGCATACGCGAAGCCGAGGACCGAGAACTTCTCGCGCGCGCCCAGCCGCTGGAACGTCCGGCGAGAATTCCACCCCCACGTCGCCTCGCGCGAGCGGTAGTTGTACGCGCGGATGTGCGGCTCCGTCGGCGCCGCCCAGAACGACAACTCGCCGTTGCTGCATCCCGCGACGATCGCCCATCCGTCGTTCGCGCGCGACACGCGGTCGCTCACGAGGTAGCTCCGCACCCACGCGAGCAGCACGAGCGGGAGCAACAGCGCCGAGAAGAGCGTCAGGTAGGTGCTGATCGTGTCGGCGAGGGCGCGAAGCTTCATGATGCTTACCCCGCCGGGAGAAGGGACCAGAGGCGCGCGTCCACATGTCACGCGGTCACGCCGCCGGGCGTGAACGCGGGAAAGCTGCACTGCGGGCACCGCTCGTCGCTCATGGCCAACTCCGCGCCGCACCGGCGGCACTGGACCGTCGCCTTCGACGTCTCTTCCCGCTCCCGCCTGATGAACTGCACGAGCTTGAGTCCCGGCAAGAGGCCGATCACGATCGCCAGGAACCAGAGCGGCACGACGAAGCAGCGCGTGATTCCCGTCGTGCCTCGGACGTCAGAAGGCATCCAGCGCGTCTCCGCGTAGCCGAACCCGAGGAACCAGAACTCGCGGATCCCCGGCTGTTGGGCGAACAGCTGCGCCGCCGTCACCCCGTACGTGCTGTCGACCGTCTGCCGCTCGTAGCGGACGGGGCCGGTGTCACGGCTCGGCGCGATCCAGAGCGACGCTTCCCCATTGATGCAATCCAGCGCCATCGCCCGCCCCGCGCCGACGCGGAAGATCGTGTCGTTGTCGAGGTGGCTCCGCACCCACACCACGCCCAGCAGCGGGAGCAGCAGGGTGAACAGGAGCGTGAGGTAGGCGAGCCAGCGCTGTTTCACGATCGGTCCGCAAGAGGCCTAACCATCAACGTGCGTGCCACATTCCAAGTCGATGGTGATGTCAGACTATACGCACCGATATGCGTGCTTGGTCGGTTCGCCACACTCTGGACACCGCTCAGGCGAGGCACGAAGGTCGTACCCGCATTTCGCGCAACGTCCCTCGTTTCGATGTCGGAATGAGGCAATCCATCGCGCCCACCCACGAAACGTGCTCCGCAGATGAGAGATGGAGATGAGCAGGGGGATCGCGCAGGTCGCGGGAACGATCCAGAACGGGAAGCGTACGACCCAGCGCTTCTCCATGCCGTTCGAAGCGATCGTCGCTGCAAACGGACCCCACTCACCACCAAACGTGACTCGGTAGGGGTTTGGTCCTTGGGTCAGGAAGTGGCTCCAAAAATACCAGTGGCGGTAGCGCGCGAGCTGCTCGTTCTGAAACCCTCTGGCGTTTTTCCCGAGGAGGTAGGTATCGCTGAACGATGGAAAATTGTAGCCGTCCGCCCAGTACGCCATGAGCGCGAAAAGCAGCAGCGCGGGCACGTCGTGCTTCCAGTCGAACAGGCTAGGTCGTTTGGGGTTTTCCGTCGACATGTTCTCCTAGTGAAATTTATCACAACCCGTTATACCATCCCCCTCTATGCCCAAGATCACTGTCGACGGCAAAACCATCGAGGCAAAGGACCGGCAGATGATCCTGCAGGCCTGCAACGATGCGGGCATTGCCATTCCACAATATTGCTACCATCCGGGCCTCTCCATCCCCGCTTCCTGCCGGATTTGTCTGGTCGAAGTCGAGGGTTTGCCGAAGCTTGTGCCGAGCTGCCAGACGCCCGTGCGCGATGGGATGGTCGTTCATTCGACCTCCCCCAAAGCGGTCGCCAACCAAAAGCAGGTCATGGAGTACCTGCTCATCAACCACCCGCTCGACTGCCCCGTGTGCGACCAGGCCGGCGAGTGCTATCTGCAGGACTACTCCTACCAGTACGGCCGAAGCCAGAGCCGCTTCGAAGAAGACAAGGTCAAGAATCCGAAAAAGGACGTGGGCCTCAACGTCCTGCTCTACTCCGACCGCTGCATCATGTGCACGCGCTGCGTCCGCTTCACGCGCGAGGTCAGCGGCACGAGCGAGCTGTTCGTCGAGGGCCGGGGGCACAAGGAGGAGATCGCGATCTTCCCCGGTAAGCCGTTGGACAACAAGCTGGCGGGGAACGTCGTCGACCTCTGCCCGGTCGGCGCGCTGCTGGACAAGGATTTTCTGTTCAAGCAGCGCGTGTGGCTGTTGAAGGAAGCCCCGTCGATCAGCCCGGTCGATTCAGGTGGCGAGAACATCTGGCTGCACTACAGCCAGGGTGTCATTTACCGCGTGAAGCCGCGCTACAACGCGGACGTCAACCAGTGGTGGATCAGCGACGACACGCGATACAGCTACAAGGCCGTGCATGACGAGAAGCGCCTGAAGGGCGCGATGCGGATGCAGTACGGCACGCAGGTCGACGCGACCGAAGGTAAGGCAATCGCCGAGGCCGATGAGGGCTTGAAGCAGGTCGCGAAAGAAAACGGGCCGGGCAGCCTGTACGCGGTGCTCTCGCCGATGATGGGTTGCGAGGAAGCGTGGCTGCTGGGCACGTACCTCCGCTCGATCGACCCGGAAGCGGTGCTCGTGCTCGGCCCGGTCCCGACGACCGGCGCCGATGAGACGTTCAAGAACCCTCAGACGGGCAAGACGACGTTCACGATCAAGGCTGAAAAGGTCCCCAACGCTGCTGGGATCCGTCGCGTGATCGACCTGCTCGGTGGTCCGAACACCGATTTCGCCGGCATGGTCGCTTCAGCGACCATGGAGCTGAAGAAGCTCAAGGGCGGCTGGATCGTCGGCGGTTACTTGTCCGCCTGGCTCCCCAAGGATCAGCCCGCGCTGTTCAAGAAGGGGTTCCGCGTCGTGCAGGACATCTTCCCGAGCACGCTGACCGGCGCCGCCGACGTTTGTCTCCCCGCCGCGGCGTGGGCGGAGAAGGACGGGACGTGGGAGAACCACGCCGGCAAGCTCCAGGTTTTCGCCGCCGCCGTGCCCCCGCCGGAAGGGACAACGCGCGAGGGCGACGTCTACTACAAGCTGCTCGGCCGAAAGGGTCAGTACGTCGCCGAAGACGTGCGGCGGGAGATGGGCGAGCCGTTCACGTCGGTCACCCTGCCCGACACGAGCAAGCCGGAGCCGGCGTTTGAGTTCGTGGAGTTGTAATGGTGGCCGGTGGCACGCCCGCGATACATGATCCGTCGTCCCTACCAGGCACGCACCGCAACCGCGTGTTCGTCGGCGGGAGCTTCCAGCCGGTCAGCCGGGAAGTGCTGGGGGTGGTCGAGCAAGCCATTCGCGACACCGGATTCGAACCCGTCTTGGCGGACCGATTCGCCCTCTTGCGCCCGGACCACGACATTCATGACGTGACGCTTGCGCTTCTGCACGGTTGCCGGCTGGCCGTATTTGATCTGACGGGATTGTCGGGAGCGCTGATGGAGTTAGAGCGCTGCCGCGACTACGGCCTGTTCCGCGTTCTGTTGCTGTATCATCACCCGTTCGGGAGGATGTGGCCTGATGACCCGGACGCCTGGGCGACCAGCGCGATGGTGAAGTCGCTGGTGCGCGAGGACGCTGGTCGGTTTCAGGTCAGGCCGTTCGTGCGGCCCGCGGGAGCGGCAACAGAGACGCGCCGCTTTCTTCGAGCCGTAAGGAGTTCGAGCTATGGCAAGCTACACAGTCTTTGATCACGGTGCGACACGGCAAGGCGACGCCCGCATCATCCTCGAACAGTTCCGCCAGCAGGCTGCGGCGAACGCACCGGAGTTTGGATCGATGAGCGTCGAACAGTACGCGGACGCGCTGATCGAGGACGCCCCGTACTTTGTCGAGCGGGAACTCTTCCGTGCGCTGGAAACGCAGGTCTTTGAAACCAAGTACGACCGGGCGTTGACTTACCTCGCACAGATGCCGTCGAGCGGCATCCGCATCCTGACTGTGCGGGCGGCATAGTGGGCAGCGGGACGTGACGAGACGTTCGCGCCCTTCGCCATGCCCGACAAGAATACGCCGGAGCCAGAGGTTGAGTTTGTGGAGCTGTGACAATGTTACTCTCACGAGCTGTAATCCTGACGGGCATGCTGATGCTCGCTTCCGCGGGCGTTGCCGCTCCGGCGACCCAACCGACTGACGGCAGCTATTCCGACGGCGGCAAGACATTCGCCGTGAAAGGCTCGGAAGGTTGGACCGAGCAGCCCATGCCGGGGAATCGCCCCGGACTTCTCTTGGTTGGCCCATCCAAGCAAGGCCAATCACCTCCGGCGTTCAGAGTGCAGGTGGGTCGTCGCCCGAAGGACGCGCCGGAGCAATCGCTCGACGAGCATGTGCGTGAACTGATCGAGCAACTCACTAAGAAGAGCGCCGACGACATGAAGATCGAAACGACCAAACTCGACGGAGTCGAGGCGCGTAAGTTCACCGTGACGCTGCAGGACGCCAAGGGGAACAAGGCTGATCTTCTTCACGTGGTTGCCTCACGCCCACCGCGAATGTACATCATCACCTACATCGACGATCCCAAGACATTCGATGCCGCCATAGCCGAGTCTGTCCTGAACTCGTTCCGTTGGAGTAACGCGAAACCGAACGGGGTAGCAGAGCTGGCTGTTTCGTTGCCAGCCCGCGCAGCCGAGCCCGCGAGCGCGCCTGCCACACGCGGGGCCCTTAAGGATCGCACGTTCACGAACAAGAAACACAAGGTGCGGTTCAAGGTCCCGGGGACTATGGAGTACCTGAAGGCCGACGTGCCGGGCGCAATCGCGCTATACCGTGCGAAGGCTGCGCGAGAGGGCGAGGAGCCGACGCTCGAACTCATCCAGATGCTCGTAATCGAGAACAGCACGAGCCGAGCAGAGGTCATCGTCGAGGAAATGCAGGCGACGATCGAGAAGTCGGGCGGAAAGGTCGTCAAGTCGCAACCCGCCACGCTGGGCGGCGCAGCGGCGCACGAGATTACCTGGGCCGGCCAAATGAACGGCGTCGATGCGGAGACGAAGCAGGTGATCTGCGTGCGCGACGAGAAGTCGTACGTGCTCAGCTTCGTCGCGGCACCGGGAAACCTAGACAACTTCGTGAAGCGGGCTCGTATCGCGCTTGACTCGTACGAGTGGTTGGAATGATCGCATGAGCATCTTCGAACGCATCCCCCCCTGGGTTTACATCGCCATCATCGCGCACGTCGTCGTGCTCGGCACCGTCGCGTACCTCATCCTGCTCGAGCGCAAGATTGCCTCGTGGGTGCAGGACCGCATCGGCCCCAACCGCGTCGGCCTGGGCTTCGGCATCATCCCGTGGCTGAAGGACAAGCACATGTTCGGCCTCGGCCAGCCGCTGGCGGACGGGTTGAAGTTCATCCTGAAGGAAGACTATCGGCCCAAGCACGTGGACAAGGTCCTGTTCACGCTGGCGCCGGCGGTGATGATCATCGTCGTCATCATCAGTATCGCGGTGATCCCGTGGGGCGGGTGGAAGCAGACGACCATGACGGCGCCGAACGACTCCGTGATCGGTCAAGGCGTTCCGTGGGGTGCGACCGTCGTGGACGTTCAGCACAGCACTGGCACGGACGTCTACGTCACCTACCGCTGGCCCTTCCAGATCGCCAACCTCAACATCGGCGTGCTGTTCATCCTCGCCGTGCTGTCGCTGGCGGTGTACGGCGTGGTCATCGGCGGGTGGGCGAGCAACAACAAATACTCGTTTCTAGGCGGCCTCCGCGCGACCGCGAACATGATCAGCTACGAGGTGCCGCTGGGGTTGGCCGTGCTGACGATCGTCGTCATGTTCGGCACGCTGGACCTGGGCGAGATCGTCGAGAAGCAGGCAACGTACTGGGGTGGCATCGTTCCCGCGTGGAACGTCTTCTGCCAGCCGCTCGCGTTTTTGATGTTCCTCATCTGCATCCACGCGGAAGCCAACCGCGCCCCCTTCGACACCGCCGAGGCCGAGCAGGAGCTCGTCGGCGGGTACCACACGGAGTACAGCTCGATGCGCTTCGCGCTGTTCTTCCTCGCCGAGTACGCGGGGATGATCACCACGTCGGCGGTGTGCGTCGCCTTGTTCTTCGGCGGCTGGCATGTGCCGTGGATCGACAAGCTCGACGTGTTCCAGCAACTCCGTCCCGATCCGACGAACCCCGCCGTCACGACGAGCCTGCTCGTCTGCCTGGTCCGCTCGTTCGTCTTCTTCGGCAAGACGCTTCTGATCATCGGCGTGTTCATGTGGGTCCGCTGGAGCCTGCCGCGCTTCCGCTTCGACCAGATCATGGACCTCGCCTGGCGGGCGCTGATCCCGATCTCGCTGGGTCAGTTCTTCGTCACCGCCGTGGTCATCTGGCTCTTCCGCGGCAGCGAGCGGGCATTCATGCGGATGCCGGGCAAGATGGCGCTGGCGCTGCTCGTCGCCAACGTCGTGCTGCTCGCCGTGACGATGATCGTGAGCACGCTGATCCCCGCGGGCCCGGACACCAACCGAAAGATCAAAATCGCCGGCAGCCGCTACGCCCGCACGCCGCTGCCGGCGGGGGTGGGAGCGCAGACGGCGTGATTCGGAGGTCGGTTGCCCGGCTCTGAAGAGGGCTGTAGAGTTGCAAGCGATGACTGCGGCAAAACAGATCCAGTTGCTCTCCGTCGATGATTACCTCGCTGGTGAGGTTGTCGCCAAGAAGAAGCACGAGTATGCCGGCGGGTACGTGTACGCGATGGCGGGGGGGCGCAATGTTCACAACATGATTGCCGGCGCATTCTTTGGAATCATCTTCGGCAAGTTGCGAGGTCGGCCCTGCCAACCGTTCAACTCCGACACGAAGGTGCGGATTCGGATGCCGACGCACACGCGGTTTTACTACCCGGACGGCATGGTGGTTTGTGAGCCGAATTCGCCCGGCGACTCGTTCCAGGACCGCCCGGTCGTCATCGCCGAGGTCGCCTCTTTGTCAACCCGCCGGACCGATGAAGGTGAGAAACGAGACGCATACCTGACCATCCCGACGCTCACCGCCTACCTGCTGATCGAGACGGAACGCCCGCGGGTCGTCGTGCATCATCGCACACCCGATGGGTTCGTCGCGCGGGTGTACGAGGGTATCGAGGCGACAGTGCCCCTCGATGCGATCGGCACGGAATTGTCGCTCACGGAGCTTTACGAGCGGGTGGACTTCGCGGTCGCGATACGTGAGGCCGACGAAGAGGCGGAAGAATGGGGCTTCCCTCGAGAACCTGAACGTCAAATATAACAAACCATGAAAGACTCCGACGTCCTCCTCCTCGACGAACCCAAGCTCTCGCTCGGCGATCAGTTCTACCTCCCGCAGGTGCTGTTCGGCCTCGGCACGACGATGAAGCACATGTTCCGCGTGCTCGGCGGGCGCGACCGCGTCATCCAGTACCCCGAAGAGCGCCGCGAAGACCTGCCCATCGAAGACGGCGGGATGCTTCAGAAGACCTACCGCGGCGTCCACCGGCTCAACAAGGACGAAGAGGGCCGCGTCAAGTGCGTCGCCTGCTTCATGTGCTCCACCGCCTGCCCGGCGCGCTGCATCCACATCGAAGCGGAAGAGAGCCCCTGGGCCGACCGCGAGAAGTACCCCGCCAAGTTCGACATCGACGAGCTCCGCTGCATCTACTGCGGCATGTGCGAGGAAGCGTGCCCGGTCGACGCGATCGAGCTCACGAGCGTCTACGACATCGTCGGCCTCACGCGGCAGGAGATGATCTTCGACAAGTCCAAGCTCCTGCGCGTGTACGATGAGACGGTGAAGAACGAGCCGATGTGAATCCAAGGATGAAGGATGAAGGCGCAAGGATGAATCGATTCAGTTCATCCTTCCGCCTTCATCCCTACCTATTCGGCTAACGTCCGGCCCGGCCGACGGTTGGCGGGGAATTGGGTTCGTTCGGCAACTTTTTTCTTCCGCCGTTGCCTCCTTTCCTCGGGGACGTGCATTGCGTTGCCCGCGCGCGATGCCGCGCGCCGGAGTCATGCGCGTCCCTGTTCCGCACCCGTTGTGTGCGCGAATGTCGTGACGATCGCGCACGATGGTTCCCGCATCGCACGGAAAGCCCCGAAAAACGACGCGGAAAAATCTGCATTCCGCCGGGATTGCCATAACTCCTTTTGCGCGATCGTCACGAGATTGGCGCAATGTTGCTTCACAAAGACGCAAGCC
>JBAUGM010000642.1:0-8798 GCA_049679725.1 Tepidisphaeraceae bacterium | reverse complement strand
GCCCAGCCGCTGTGGCTCGCGCTGCTCATCTCGCTGGCCAAGCTCGGCGCGTTCATCGCGCTGCTGCTCGTCGCCGGCTCGAAGGTGATCCCCTGGATCATGGTGCGCGTCGCCAGGCTGCGCTCGCGCGAGCTGTTCACGCTGACGGTGCTGGTGATGGCCATCGCGATCGCGGCCGGCGCGTCTTATGCGTTCGGCGCGTCGATGGCGCTGGGGGCGTTCCTCGCCGGCATGGTCGTCGGGCAGTCGCCCGTCTCCCACCAGGCGGCCGCTGATGCGCTCCCGCTGCGCGATGCCTTCGCGGTGCTGTTTTTCACGTCGGTCGGGATGCTGTTCGACCCGATGTTCCTCGTGCACGAGCCGCTCATGGTGCTCGCCGGGCTCGGCATCGTGATGATCGGCAAGCCGCTCGCCGCCCTGCTGATCGTCGCGGTCATCGGCTACCCGCTGCGCACGGGACTCACCGTCGCGCTGGGGTTGGCGCAGATCGGCGAGTTCTCGTTCATCCTTTCCGACGTCGGCCGCCAGCACGGGCTCATGGGCGACGCGGGGCACAACGTGCTCGTCGCCTGCGCCATCGTCTCGATCACGCTGAACCCGATCCTCTTCCGCTCCATCGACCCCCTCGAGCGCGCGATCGAGCGCTCGGCGGTGCTGTCCCGCTTGCTCAGCCGGCGCGTGAAGAAGCGCGAAGCGCAGATGAACGAGCGGGCGGGCGAGTTGATCGAGCGGTCGGACGAGCCGGTGGCCGTCATCGTCGGCTACGGCCCGGTCGGGCAGGCGGTCGACGCCATCCTGCGCAAGGGCGAATTGCAGACTGTCGTCGTCGACCTGAACATGGACACGATCCAGTCGCTCACCCGCGCCGGCCGCGCCGCCATCTACGGCGACGCGTTCAACATCGAGGTGATGCACCAGGCGCTGGCCCGCGCGACGCACCTGGTCATCTCGCTCCCCCACTCGGCCAACCGCGAGCCGCTGATCGTCGCCGCGAAGCTCGTGAACCCGGCGATGAAGATCTTCGTCCGCGCCCGCTACCTGCGCGAGCGCCCCAGCCTGGAGGCCGCCGGCGCCGACGGCGCCGTCTACGAGGAAGCCGAGGCCGCCGTCGCCCTGGCGCGCCTCGTCCTGTTCGACCGCGGCGCCGACACCGACACCGTCCGCCACGAAACCACGCGCATCCGCCAGGAGTTCATGTCGCCCGACGGTCCGGTGACCTGACCCGGCTTCGCTCGGGACAGCGCCCGCGCAGCCCCATCACATCTCGTCGACCCGCGCCGCGCGTCCCGCGAACCGCTGCCGTGTTTTGACTATTCGCCACCGCCCGCCATAATCTCATGCGAGTTCCTCGATGACTCTTGATTTTACAAGGGTCCGATTGCGGGCGTAATTCAGTGGTAGAATGCAGCCTTCCCAAGGCTGACGTCGTGGGTTCGAATCCCATCGCCCGCTCTTGACAAGAATCGCTGTGCCGAACGCGACCTAAAGCGTACCTGCCGACCGGCGGGCGCGCCACGTGAATCATCTAGCCGCCGCGACTGCGTGACCGGGTCGGGTCGCCGAATTGCACGGGGATCACGAGATGATCGGGGTCGACGGGCCTGGACATCGCCTGCTGCGCGAGCATTCGCCCGATCTGCTGACCGATCTGCTCCGGGGACATCGTGGCGACCAGGTACGGCCACTCGGGCGGCGGGTCGGACGGCTTGCGGTAAACGTCCGACAGGACGATGCCGACGTCGTCGCCCATGCGCAGACGACGTTCCTTGGCCGCCAGCGCGGCGCCGGCGGCGAGCGGTTCGGAGCGGCAGACGAATCCCAGCCGCTGCTTCTCCCCCGACAACAGGTCTGCGACGGCGGCGCTGATGGCGTCGCGGTCGGGCGGAAGGCAGCGAAGCGTTAAGGCGTCCAGGCCGAGCCCGGCCCTGGTCATCGTGTCGCGCACGGCATCGAGCAGCGCGTGGTCGCCGCGGAACATGCGGTCGCGCATCAGGACGACGATGCGGCGAAAGCCGGCGTCGATGAGCCGCTGGGCGAGCAACTCGCCGCCTTGTCGATGGTCGCGGTCGATCCAGCACATCCGCGGAACCGACGGGTGAAGCGAACCGTTCACGACGGCGGGCAGGCCGCTCCCCGCGATGAGGCGCTGCGCCTGGAGCGACGTTCGGATGAGAACGAACCCCTCCGTCTGGCCCGAGCGCATCGCTTCGGCGAGCAGGTCGGTCATGTACTCGCCCTGCCTGTCGGGGGGGAGAAAGTTGAACTGCATCTGCGCCGCGGGCAGCTCGCCGTGCATCCCCAGCACGATGCCGTCCGACATCAGCCCTTCGGTGCGCAGGTAATCCTCCTGAACGAGCAGGTGGACGCGCTGCAGCGGGGAGATCTCCGCGTCCTTCGGAGGGTGGGCGACGAAGGTGCCCTTCTTCTGCCGCCGATCCAGCACCCGGCGCTTGACGAGGACCTGCATCGCGCGGTTGGCGGCGGTGGTGCTCACGCCGAGCATCTCGGCGGTCTCCAACGTGCCCTGGTACGAGTCGCCGGGGGCGAGCTTGCGACGGCGGATGTCGGCGGCGATGAGGTCGGCCAGTTCGACGATCCGGGGAACCTTGGTTTGCATCCGTGAGGCCATGCGCGTGGCGTCTGACTTACCCGCCGCGAACACCGCTGGCAAGCCAGCTTGGCTCCCTCTCCCCGCCGTAATCGGGGAGAGGGCTGGGGAGAGGGGCCGACGGCGGAGCAAGCTATCAAGCGCGGTGGAACGCGGCATCTGCTCTGCCCCCTCTCCCCGAGTACGAGGAGAGGGAGGTGCGTGGCGCGCGCCTGGTCACCGAGCGCCCGCGCGGACGACGACCTCGTCCGGCCCGAGCGCGTCTTTGCCGGCCGTCAGCCACTCGAGGCTCAGCCGCGCGAACTCGAGCCGTTCGTATCGCGCCCGTCCGCCTGCTTCATAGAGCAGACCGATCTTCCCATCGGGCAGGGGAACGAGGCAGGAGTACGCCGACCAACCTTTGAACACGAGGTTCTCGATCGGCCAGGTCTGCCCGTCGTCGTAACTCAGGCGGACGGTCATCGCGACGCGCTCGGCGTCGCTGGCGGGGTTTGCAAAGAGGATGCGACCCTTGCCACCGTCCAACGGCCAGGTGTAGCGTGCAATGCTTCCCTGGCAGATCGGCTCGATGAGGGCGGGGTTGCGCGTCGCTTGGTCGAACGTGACGCCGCCATCGCTGCTGATCGCGACGCCGCGCTGCTTCGGCGCGTTCTTGCGGCCCTTGGGCGCGGCGTTGCGCATGTTGAGCATGACGCGGCCGTCCGACAGCTCGACGACCTGGCTCTCGTTGAACTCGCGCGGCGATGGCGAGCCACCGAGCTGCCACGTTTTGCCGTGATCGTCGGAGTAGATGACGTGCGAGTTCCCGGCCGTGTCGCCGCCGTCTTTGATGACGTGGTTGCACGGGATGACGAGCCGCCCCTTGTGCGCGCCGTGCTTGAGCTGAATGCCGATGCCCGGTCCGGTCGCGTACCACGTCCAGCTTGGCTTCTTCACGTCCTGGGTGATCTCGCGCGGCTTGGACCAGCTGACGCCGTCGTCGTCGCTCGTCGTGACCCAGATCGTGCGCGTGCCCTTGCTGGCGCCGCGGTTGATCTGGCCTTCGGAGTCTTCGCCGAGGTTGTGCGTCATCAGGAGGATGACCGTGCCCGTTGTCTCGTCGACGACGGCGCACGGGTTGCCGCAGGTGTTCGACCCGTCGGCCCAGACAACCTGCTGCGCGTCGAACGACTTGGCGCTGTCGGTCGAACGGCGCATGACGATGTTGATCTCGCCCGAATCCGCGTGCGGTCCCCACGGCGTGCGCCGGCCCTCGGCGAAGACGAGAACCGTGCCCTTCGTCGTCACGACGGCGGAGGGGATACGGTAGAAGAGGTAGCCGCCCTGGCCGGATTGGAACACCGTCTGCTGCGTGAAGCCCGGCGGGTCGCCGGGGTGTGGCGTGTCAGCGCGGGCGAGGCAGGCGTGCAACAGAACGGTCAGTGCCGCGCAGACGGTTGCGTAACGCATGTGCATATCAATCGAATGAAGGTGCGATGAGGGCCACGGGAAATAAATAGCTCCCGTCCCTATTTTTCGCCCGTCCCTATTTTTCGCCCGTCCCTATTTCTCGCCGTCCCCTATTTCTCGCGCGGGAAATAAATAGCTCCCGTCCCTATTTTTTGCGCGGGCCCTATTTCTCGCGCGGGCGTGCGTGGGTCCACACCCGCGGGCCCCCTACTTCAGCAGCCGCTCGAAGTTGAACCCGTCGCCGATGAATCGCCGCCCGCGCACGCCGTTGCGCGCGACGTTGTGGTTGTATCCCTTCGGCACCTCGACCGTGGCGGCGTGGCCGTCGGCGAACACCGCGTTCCACCGCGGGATCTGGGCCTTGCCGCCATGGTAGTACGTGAAGATCTGAAGGTTCAGCACCTCCATCATCTTGCTGATCACCGGATGGTCGCCGGCGATGACAAACTCGCCGGAGTTGCGGACGTCCGTGCCGCGGATGGCCCAGTCGTTGACCTTGGTCGTGGGCGTGCTGTAGACGTCTTCGCGGGGGAGGCTGAAGTACGGGTTCATCCCGTTCCCGCCGTACTGGTTGGCCGAGTACGACGAGCCCCAGTTGTCGTACGCCTGGTCGTCGGACGGGCACTTGGCGATGTCGAATGGGGACTCCGGCGTGAGCCCGGGCACGAGGTAGCGGTTGATGTACCGCTTGTCTGCGCTCATCTCGCGGGAAGCGGTATTGATGGTCCCCGCCTTGCCCGTCCACGAGAACACCGAGACGTGGCTGGTCGGCACGCCGGCGGCGGTGGTGACATAGATGCGGCGCGGCGGATACCAGTCCTTGTTCTCGTTGCGGTACATCAGCGTGCCAAGCCCGATCTGCCGCAGGTTGCTCAGGCACTGCGTGAGTTTCGCCTGCTCGCGCGCCTTAGCCAGCGCGGGCAGGAGCATCGCGACGAGCACGGCGATGATCCCGATGACGACGAGGAGTTCCACGAGCGTGAACGCGCGACGCTTGGCCAACATGACTGACTCCTTCAGGCCCGCGCGGAGGCAGGGGCCAAATGAGTTTCCTTCGCTCGGACGTGACCGCAGAGAAATACGGCGGCTCGCCAACCGCGAGGGAAGTATTACCTCACGTTTCTCGCGATGCAAGAAATATTCTCGTCTTATCTGAGAATTTATATGGCGTCGAATTGCTCCATCGCGTAAGTTCTTCGCATCGAGCACCCGGCGAAGGCGTTCCGTAAGATGCAGGCTGGCTCAAAAGGCAGGACAAAACCCGTTATGGCAGACTTTCGACTCAGCGGTTTGATCGCCGCCCCCTACACGCCGTTCAATGCCGAGGGTGATCTGTATCTCGACGTCGTCGAGGAACAGGCGGCCCTGCTCGCCGAGTCCGGCGTGAGCGGCGCGTTCATCTGTGGCACGACCGGCGAGGGGCTCTCGCTGACGAGCCACGAGCGGATGGAAGTCGCGCGGCAGTGGATGAGCGCGGGCGGGCGCAAGCTGAAGGTCATCGTGCACGTCGGCCACACGAGCCAGCGCGAGGCGATCGCGTTGGCACGCCACGCCGGCCAGATCGGCGCCGCCGCCGTTGCGGCGCTGCCACCGTTCTTCTTCAAGCCGACGACGGCGGCGCAGGTCGTCGAGTTCTGCCGTCCGATCGCGGCGGCCGCTGCCGACTTGCCGTTCTACTACTACAACATCCCGTCGATGACCGGCGTGTCCGTCTCTATGGTCGAGTTGCTCGAGCTGGCGTCGAAGCGCATCCCGAACTTCCGCGGCATCAAGTTCACGCACGGCGACATGATGGAGTTCCAGCGCTGCCGCGCCCTCAACGACGGCGAGTTCGACATCGCATGGGGCGTCGACGAGATGCT
This sequence comes from Tepidisphaeraceae bacterium, assembly GCA_049679725.1. GTDB lineage: Bacteria > Planctomycetota > Phycisphaerae > Tepidisphaerales > Tepidisphaeraceae > DASYWJ01. The sequence continues at coordinate 2,879 of JBAUGM010000642.1, read as the reverse complement.
GCTCGGCGCCCTCGCCATCGGCACCGACGCGGCCGTCGGCAGCACCTACAACTACGCCGCCCCGCTTTACCTCCGCATGATCGAGGCGTTCCGCGCCGGCGACCTGGAGACGGCGCAGGAGATCGGCCGACAGGTCGCGGAGATGGTGGCCGTGTTGCTCAAGCATGGCGTGCTGCGGACGGGCAAGGCGACGATGTCGCTCGTGGGCATCGATTGCGGCCCGCCCCGCTCGCCCGTCGCGCCGGTCACGCGCGAGGAGTGGACGGCGATCCGCGCCGCGTACGAGAAGATCGCCTTCTTCGAGATGTGGAACGGCCGCGCGCGCCGCAGCGCCGTCCCCGCGCTGGCGGCCCCTGCGTCCGGACTTACCGGCGTCTAAAATAAGCGGCCATGATTCTCGAACGTCTGGATCCGCAAGATGTCATCCTGAGGTACTCCGAAGGATGACCATTGCGACGGACGTTCGAGAATCGTGCGCTCCGATTTAGATTTACGCTCAACGGAGCCCAGCAGCATGCGGCTTGTTCTGTGCGTCGTGGTGACGGTGAGCCTCCTTTCGTCGACGCCCGCGCCTGCAATGGGCGAGGCCGGGCATGACAAGCCGACTCATCCATTCGCCGAGCTGAGTTGGACGTCGTTGCCTCCCCTTCCCGATTCGCTCGGCTTCGCCGGCGCCTACACGGGCGTATCCAACGGGGCGCTCCTCGTCGCCGGCGGCGCGAACTTCCCGGACGGGCCGCCTTGGGAGGGACATGCCAAGGTGTGGCACGACCGCATCTTCGTGCTCGAGCGACCGGACGGGCAGTGGAGACAGGCGGCCCAGACGCTGCCGCGGCCATCGGGCTATGGCGTCTCGCTGACGACGCGCCGCGGCGTCCTCTGCATGGGCGGCAGCGACGCGAACGAGCATTTCCGCGACGTCTTTCTGCTCGAGTGGAACGACGGACGCGTTCAACGCGTCCAACTCCCCCCGCTGCCCGCGCCGCTGGCGAATTCAGCCGGCGCGATGCTCGGGGATATCGTGTACGTCGCCGGTGGCACCGAGTCTCCCACCGCGCAAGCCGCGTCGAAACGGTTCTTCTCCCTCGATCTGGCGGAGGCGAATCCGCAATGGCGCGAGCTCGACCCCTGGCCGGGCCCCGAGCGCATGCTGCCGGTCACGGGCGCGCAGGCGGGAAGTTTCTTCCTGATCAGCGGAGCGAGGCTCGTGCCGGGCGAGAACGGGAAGACGACGCGCCAATTCCTCACCGACGGGTACCGCTACACCCCGGCCGGCGGATGGGCACGCATCGCCGACCTTCCCCACCCCGTGCTCGCCGCGCCGAGCCCCGCCGCGCCGGTGGGGCAATCGCACCTGCTGGTCTTCGGCGGCGATGACGGAACCAGTTTCTTCGGCCCGCCGGAGCAACACCGCGGCTTCGCTCGCGACGTCCTCGCCTATCACGCCATCACGAACACCTGGGCGCGCGTCGGCGAGATCCCCGGGACTCCGCGCGCCGTGACGTCGCTCGTGCCGTGGGCGGGCGGGTTCGTCATCCCCAGCGGCGAGGTGCGCGCTGGCGTGCGAAGCCCGGACGTGCAACTGCTGAAGACCGCGCAGGGGAAGTCTTCGTTCGGCTGGGTGAATTACCTGACGCTTGGCGTGTATCCCCTCATCATGCTCGGCATCAGTTGGCTCGTCGGAAAGAAACGAACCAGTGACGAGTTCTTCCGCGGAGGCCAACGCATCCCGTGGTGGGCGGCGGGCATCAGCATCTACGCGACGATGCTCAGCTCCATCACCTACATGGCCATCCCCGCCAAGGCGTACGCGACGGACTGGGCGTACTTCATCAGCACCTTCGCCATCGTCGCGCTGGCGCCGGTCGTCGCGTTCGTCTACCTGCCGTTCTTTCGCCAGCTCAACGTCACCAGCGCTTACGAATACCTGGAGAAGCGCTTCAACCTGGCGACGCGATGGTTCGGCAGCGCGTCGTTCCTGGTCCTCCAGCTCGGGCGGACGGCGGTCGTGCTCTACCTGCCGTCCCTGGCGCTGGCCACGGTCACGCGCTTCGACATCGTCACCTGCATCCTGCTCATGGGCGCGATCTCGATCCTCATGACGTTCCTCGGCGGCGTCGAGGCTGTCGTCTGGACCGACGTGGCGCAGACGGTGATCCTCCTGGCCGGCGTGATCGTGAGCCTCGTCTTCGTCATCTTTCGCTCCGACCTGACCCTCGGCGCGATGATCGACGTCGCCGCCGCCGACCAGAAGTTCTTCGCTGCGATGCGCTGGGACTGGGACTGGGCGGTGGCGACGGGTTCCGTGATCTTCTTCGGCAACCTCCTGTCCAACCTCATCGCGTACACCGCCAGCCAGGACGTCGTGCAGCGCTACCTGACGACGAAGGACCAGAAGCAGGCCGCCCGGGCGATCCTCGCGAACGCGGCGTTGACGATCCCCTCGAGCATCCTGTTCTTCGCGCTGGGGACCGCGCTGTTCGTGTTCTACAAGTCGTTCCCACAGCGGCTGGACCCGCAGATCAAGACGGATGCGATCTATCCGCTGTTCATGGTGCGCGAGCTTCCCGCAGGGGTGGCGGGGTTGGTGGTCGCCGGCATCTTCGCCGCGGCGCAGCCGACGTCGAACCTCAACAGCATGGCCACCGCGTTCGTCACCGACTTCTACCACCGGACGCGGCCCGATGCGCCGGACGCCGCCGTGCTGCGGCTGGCGCAGCGACTGACGGTCCTGTTCGGCGTCATGGGCACGGGCGCCGCCCTGGCCATCGCGGCGCTGCGCATGGAGTCGGCGTGGGACTGGTTCCTTCAGATGATCGGCCTGACCGGCGGGGCGCTCGCCGGTCTGTTCGCGCTGGGCATCTTCACGCGGCGCGCGC
>JBAUGM010000641.1:0-1982 GCA_049679725.1 Tepidisphaeraceae bacterium | reverse complement strand
GCTCTTCCCAATCGTCATCGCTTCGAGCAAGGCGCTCTCCCCGCGCTTGGCAGCCTGCCTCGCGCGGGCGAACTCGATCACCACCGGCAGCACCGAGATCCCGATGATCGCGAGGATCACCAGCTCGAAGCGCTTCTGCACGAACTCGAAGCGGCCGAAGAACACGCCGGCCAGGATGCAGATCACCACCCACGCGATGCCGCCGACGATGTTGTAGAGCCAGAAGCGGAAGAAGTTCATCCGCCCGATCCCGGCGACGAACGGGGCGAACGTGCGGACGATGGGGACGAAGCGCGCGAGGATGATCGTCTTCCCGCCGTAACGCTCGTAGAACTCCTGCGCGCGCAGCAGGTGCTGCTTGTTGAGCAGCCGGCCGGTCTCCTTTTTGAACACGGCCGGGCCGAGCTTGTAGCCGACCCAGTAGTTCACCGCGTCGCCGATGATGGCGGCGACGATGAGCAGCGGCGTGACGATCCAGAGGTTTAGCGCGATGCTCTCGCGCGCCCCGATCGCGCCGATGGCGAACAGCAGCGAATCGCCGGGCAGGAACGGCGTTACCACCAATCCCGTCTCGGCGAAGATGATCAGGAACAGCACGACGTAGATGTTCCCCGTGCCGACGTATGCGATCAGGTCGTTCCAGCGGTCCGTGTCGTTGAGGCCGCCGAACAGCAAATGAAACAGTTTGCCGAAGAATTCCATCACGGATGAGTGATACGGGATGGCGCGTCGTGTTGCCAGTCGCCGCAATCAGCCGATAAGATGAGCCGGCCATGGCCAAGAAGAAGCTGCCGAAAACGCTGGCGCTGCTCGACGAGGACATGTGCACGGGCTGCGAGGCCTGCATGATGGTCTGCCCCGTCGACTGCATCAGCACCATCCCCGGCCCCCGCCACGAAGCGTCATTCCAGGTTTGCACGATCGACCTCCCCCGCTGCATCGGGTGTACGCTGTGCCATCAGGTCTGCCCGTGGGACTGCATCACGATGCTGCCGACGGATCAGTTCATTCAGAACGAGAACACCAAGCCGCAGTTGGAGTAGGGCTCCGCGAGCGTGCTGTGCGCGAGCGCGGAAGAGAGACCCGCGGCGGAGCCGCTGGGCTCTCGTTGGCGTGGGATCGTCCCGATCAATCTATCTCCTTCCAACACTCGAATCCGTCCTCAACGCCGTGCCAGCAACTCGTGCAACCGCCTGACCTCCGCGGCGAACGGAGGCCGGCGCCGCCACTTCCACAGCGCCTGGCGCGTCACGCCCAGTTCCGCCGCGACGTCTGCGACCTTGCGTCCCCGCGCCAGCAACCGCGCCGCCGCGAGTTGTTGCGGCGACAGTCCGATCGCCAACGATCCGGTTCCCGGATCATGCGCCGCCGACGCAATTGGGTTCGTTTTGCACGACGCCGAATCGGGTAAACACCGGTCAACAGGGGTCAACGGAGGTAAACGCGGGTCAACGGCCCGCGCGCCGGAATGTGCCATCGATCGCGCCACCGCGCGATGAGACGATGGATCAACGATCGGCCTCGGATCTCGATCGGATCCACGCATCGACGATGCGTCCGCTCGGCCCGACGGAATTGGGTTCGTTTTGCTCGATTGCGAGACGGGTAAACCCAAGTCAACGGAGGTGAACGGAGGTAAACAGGCGTCAACGGCGCGCCGCGCCGCCGCCGCGAGCTTCTGCTGTCGAGACAGGGCCGCCAGCGGATCGATCTTGTTCATCGTGCGCCTCCAGTGAACGAGCCATTCAGCAACGACACGCGCAGTTGCCCAAGTTAATGTTAGGTATTTGTTCAGATGGCGTCAACGGGTCCCAAGGAAATGAGAGAGCCCCGGGTGCGAGCAATCCCGGAACGTTCGTTTCGCGCGCATCGCGCGTTCGACACCTCACCGAGCAGTCGGAGAAGGTTCGACGGTTTCTCGTTCGCGCAGGCGCGACGGGACTCTTCACGCCGGTGTCTGAGCTGTAGGCGAAGACCCGGAT
>JBAUGM010000640.1:0-2249 GCA_049679725.1 Tepidisphaeraceae bacterium | reverse complement strand
GGACAACCAAGACGAAGGTGGGATATGGGGTGAGCCGGCCGAAGAGGTCGGGGAGTTTCTGACGGGCCGCGGCGCGCGTCTGGGAGCTCACCGGCCGCGGTGCAGCGAGCGGGAGCAGGCGTTTCGTCCACCGCCATCCTCCGGGTACATTCGCTCAACATCCAAGGGAGGACCGTGACGACGACGACCATCCGCTGCACGCACTGCGGCCAGACCTACGACCTCACGCCCGATCAAGTCCCGCAGTACGCGGGCCGGACGATCACCTGCACGACGTGCAAGCAGCCGTTCACCGTGGCGATGCACGGCGCCACGTCGGCGCCCCCGCCGCTGCCGGCGGGGTATCCGCCGCCGTACCCCCAATCGTCGGCATACGCGCCGCAACATCAGCAGCCTACGCAGGGCAACCCGCTGGCGGTGACGAGCCTCGTCCTCGGCATCCTCGGGTTCGTCATCCCGGTCATCCCCAGCCTCATCGCGATCGTGCTGGGCATCCTCGGGATCTCCAAAACGAAGGATCCACGCGTCGGCGGAAAGGGATTCGCCGTCGCCGGCATCGTCACCGGCGCGCTCGGATTTGTGATCCTCCCTTGCCTGATCTCGATCCTTCTTCCGAGCCTGAACCGCGCGCGGGAAACCGCGAACCGCGTCAAGTGCGCGAGCAACATGAAGCAGATCGGCCAGGCGCTGCTGCTGTATGGGAACAACAACCGCGGGCAGTACCCGCCGGACCTCGCAACGCTTTTGAACAACTCACCGCTGATGATCGACACGACGGTCTGCCCGTCGAGCAACGACACCCCCGCCGCCGGCCCCGCGCAGCTGAACGCGGGCGGTCACCTGTCGTACGTGTACGTCTCCGGGCAGAGCACGTCGTCGTCGTTCGAAGCCATCCTGCTGTACGAGCCGCTCACCAATCACGACAACGACGGCATCAACATCCTCTTCGGTGACGGCCACGTGGAGTTCCTGCGTCGCACCGACGCCGAGCCGCTCATCACCGCCGTGGAGGCAGGCCAGAACCCGCCGCGCACCGGGGCGGAGGTGAGGTGAGGACATTGACTCGCGCGCACCAGTTGGCGAGGCCGCTTCAGCGGCTGGGACGATGTGCTCGCGATCGCAAACATAATTCGTGTCGCGCCCCGACAGCATCAGGCGCGAAACGAACCGGGCCCGCGACGTCATCGTCGCGGGCCCGTCTCAATGTTGCGTTGTGCTCGATCGTTTCGCGTTGCTTACGCGACCTTCGCCTTCGGCGGCGCCTGGATGTGCGGCTTGGCCTTCTCCACGATGGCGTCGAACGCGGCCGGGTCGGCGACGGCGAGTTCGCTGAGCATCTTGCGATTGAGCTCAATCCCGGCGGCCGCGAGGGCGGGGATGAAGCGGTTGTAATTGATGCCGCGCTGCTTGAGGGCCGCGTTGAGGCGCGTGATCCAGAGCGTGCGGAAGTGGCGCTTCTTCTGCCGGCGGTCGCGGTAGGCGTAGACGTCGGCCTTGCGGGTGAACTCGAGGGCCTGGCGGTAAATCGTGCCGGGACCGGCGCGGAAACCTTTGGCGCGGTTCAGGACACGTTTGCGTTTGCGGCTGTGGCCGGGGCCACCTGTGGTGCGAGGCATGTGAGGGTCCTTTCGGGACTAAAAAGAGCCAGAGGCCGTTGGCTTGGCTGCACCGGCGACGCGCCGGAGCTTTGTTCGAAAAATCCGAAGCACGAAGCACGAAATCCGAAACAAGCACCAAATCTCAAGAAGAAAACGCCCAAACGAAAGACCGTCGTTTGTGATTTCCTTCTTCGTGCTTGAGATTTGTTTCGGATTTCGAGTTTCGGATTTTCGTGCTTATTCTGTCGCGGTCTCGGCCGCCTTGGCGGCGAGGGCGCGCTCGTGACGGATCCTGTTCGGGTTGCGCTTGGCGACGCCGATGAGCTTGCGCATGTTGCCGGCGATGGTCTCGTGGAGGATCGCGGGGCGACGAAGCTTGCGCCGCTTGTTGGCCGAGCGGGCGCTCATCAGGTGCGAGGTCAGGGAGTGCCCGCGCTTGAGCTTGCCGGTCTTGGTGACCTTGAAGCGCTTGGCGACCGCCTTGTTGGGCTTGAATTTGTAGGCCATGGGGTGCTTTCCGTAAATAAAACCGCCCCTCCGTGGAGGGGGCGGGGATGATAACAATCGGGGGTCGGGACGTCCAGCGCGGGCGTTTCTCGCTGTTTCTCGTTTTCCGCTTGCGGCTTCGCGGATCAGTGGGCGTTGGAGATC